>JAHIOR010000012.1 GCA_018895125.1 Patescibacteria group bacterium
ATAATTAGCAGAGCTTAACTGGGAAACTGGTAAGAAGGCATTAACGCCAAGGGTAGTAGCTAAGAGACCGCCCTTATTGGCTCCAAGAACTTTAACTAAGATATTTTCACCAGAATCCTTCTTTTCTTTAAGCCTGATCCAGGCGATTTCGCGATCAGCCTCAAGAGCAGAAACCTCGAGAAAACCCTCGTCATTTTCAAGGTCAACAATTTTAACAAAGAGTTCATCTTCTTCCCTAACTTTTTTCAGGATTTCTTTGGCTCTTAAGAACTCCCGGCCGTAAATAATGCCGGCTCCCCAATTGCCAAGATCCACAAAAACAGAAGATTGGCCGCGGCCAACAACCTTGCCTTTAACAATTTCGCCGACTTTCGGCGGCTTTAAAGACTCACTCTTATCTTTAGTTATTTCTTCCATTAACAGCATACTAATTAATTTAGCACAGGTTAGTTATTTTTTCAAGCTGTTGTCTTGATGGTATTTTTTTGATAAAATAAAGGATATTAGAGAAGGAAGATTTATTTACTATGCAAATTATTTGGAAAGGCCAGTCTTGCTTTCAGATTATCACCAGCCAGGGAAAAGATAATCAGGTGTCTTTGGTTATTGATCCTTTTGGTCCAGATTGTGGTCTGAAGGTGCCCAATCTTACTGGTGACGCGGTTTTAATTACCCATAGCGAGCAGGATGCTCGATATATCGCTACGCGTTATAATCATCCCAGTCATGATAATGTTAAGGCTTTGCTGCAGCAAGGCGAGGCATTTTTAATTAATGGTCCCGGAGAGTATGAAATTAAAGGGGTTTATATTCAGGGTATTCCAGCTTTTCACGATAAGAACTTTGGCAAGCCGTTGTCGTCAACGGCAGGCAGAGTAACAATCTATACTATTGAGAGCGAGGGGATGAGGATTTGTCATTTAAGTGATTTTGGCCAAAAAGAACTTTTTCCAGAGCAGCTTGAAGATATTGGTGAAATTGACGTGCTTTTAATTCCGGTTGGCGGCAATGAAACTATTGGCGCCGAAGAGGCCCAAAAAATCATTGGCCAGATTGAACCTAAAATTGTGATTCCAATGCACTATTCCATTCCAAAGCTAAAAGCAAAATTGGCCGGAGTTGATAAGTTTTTAAAGGTAATGGGAGAAAAGAATCACGAAGTTTTACCCAAACTGACAATTAAGAATAAAGATTTGACTTCAGAAGACGAAATGAAGATTATTGTCTTGCATCCCTAACCTAGCTAGTTATGAATGATTTTTTAAAGAAGATCCAACAGCGATCAGAAGCAGAGAGAAGAATGATTTTTTGGGCCTTAGTAATTCTTTTTGGAATTGTTTTTTTCGGGCTTTGGCTATTAATGATCAAGCGACAAGTAGACAGTTTAAATAAGGATAAAATCAGGCAGGATCTTAATTTACCGCAACTGGAAGAACACTTTAAAAATCTGCCTAAGTCGGAATTGCCAAAATTTGATGAAGAAGAGTTAAAACAACTGGAAGAGCTCTTGAATGAAGCGGCAGAAGAGACACCTTAATTTTTTGAGATTCAATATGAAAAAAAAGAGACTCAAAAAAATCAGTAAAAAAATCACCAAAGAATCTGAAGATGATTTTATTATTGGCAAAGTAGAATCTCGGGAAATTGTTCAAGAGATGAAAGAGTCTTACATTGACTATGCCATGTCAGTGATTGTTTCCCGAGCCCTACCTGACGTTAGAGACGGTTTAAAGCCGGTTCAGAGAAGAATTCTTTTCGCCATGAGCGACGAAGGTCTTACTCATAGCGCTAAATTTCGGAAATCAGCCAATGTCATCGGAGTAGTTTTAGGAAGGTATCATCCTCATGGTGATAGCGCTGTTTATGACGCCATGGTAAGGATGGCCCAAGATTTTTCCCTAAGATATCCTTTGGTTCAGGGCCAGGGAAATTTCGGAAATATTGACGGAGATGAAGCAGCTGCTTACAGATACACCGAAGCGCGGATGTCCCGTATCGGCGAAGAAACCCTCAAAGATATTGAAAAGAATACGGTTAATTTTGTTGATAATTATGACGGCACTAAACAAGAGCCTCAGGTATTGCCATCGCCTGTCCCCAATCTTCTTTTAAACGGTTCTTTCGGAATTGCAGTTGGTATGGCGACCAGCATTCCAACCCATAATTTAAGGGAGGTTTGCGACGCGCTAATTTATTTAATCGACCATCCCAAAGCTACTACCGAAGATCTTTTTAAATTTATCAAGGGGCCTGATTTTCCCACTGGCGGCCAGATTTTTAACTCAAAAGAAATTTTAACCGCCTATTCTCAAGGCAAGGGGCCGGTATTAATGAGGGGTCGGGCTGAAGTTATTGAAAATGAAAAGACCGGTAAAAACCAGATTGTTATTTCTGAAATTCCCTTTCAGGTTCAAAAATCATCCTTAATTGAGCAGATGGCTAAGCTGGTCCAGGATAAAAGAATTGACGGCATCAAAGATATCAGAGATGAATCTGACAAAGACGGTTTAAGAATCGCCATTGACTTACAAAAAGACGCTTATCCTCAGAAAGTTTTAAATCATCTTTATAAGTTTACTGACCTACAAAAGACTTTTCATTTAAATCTTTTAGCCCTGGTTGATGGCATTCAGCCCAAAGTTTTGTCATTGGTAGAAATTTTATCTTACTTTATCTTGCACCGCAAAGAAGTGGTTTCAAGGAGAACTCGCTATGACTTGGAAAGAGCTAAAGACAGAGCCCATATCCTAGAGGGTTTACATAAATGTCTGGGCAATATTGACGCTGTCATTAGGATTATTAAGGCATCATTAAATAGGGATGAAGCAGAAAAAAACCTGATTAAGCGTTTTGAACTGAGTAAAATTCAGGCCAACGCAATCTTAGAAACTAAACTGGCTGCTCTAGCTAAATTGGAAAGAAAAAAGATTGAGGATGAATTGAAATTAATCAGGGAGAAAATTAAAGAATTAACAACAATTTTACATAGCCCAGAAAGGATTAAGACAGTCATTAAAAAAGAAACTGAGCAGGTAAAACAGGTTTTTGGCGATGACCGAAGGACCAAGGTTATTGCCGGTCAGGTTGAAGAAATAGCTGAAATTGATCTAATCCCCCAGGAAGAAACGATTGTTACCTTAACAGCCGGCGGCTACATTAAGAGAATCAATCCCTCAATTTACAAGCTTCAAAAAAGAGGCGGCAAGGGCATTTTAGGAATGAAAACTACTCAAGAAGATATTGTTGAGCATTTTATTCAGGCAATGACCCACGACGACCTCTACTTCTTTGCTGATTCCGGCAAGGTTTTTAAAACTCAGGCTTTTGAAATTCCAGAAGGTACCAGGGTGGCTCGCGGCCGGGGTCTGCTTAACTTTTTAGAAATTTCCCAAGAAGACAAGATTTTATCAATGATCACTTTAAACCAGAAAGACCAAGAACAATTTCGCTATCTGGTGATGGTGACTAAAAACGGGGTTATTAAGAAAACTGTCACTGAAAGCTTTGTTAATGTCAGAAAATCTGGTTTAATCGCCATTACTCTTAAAAAGAACGATTTTTTAAGAAAAGTAGTCAAGAGTTCTGGCAAAGACGAGATTATTATTGTTACCAGGAACGGTCAAGCAATCCGTTTTAAAGAAAAAGATCTGAGAGAAATGGGCCGGCAGGCCGCCGGCATCAGGGGTATTAGGCTAAAAAAGGGAGACGAGGTTATCGGTGCTGGTATTGCCGGTTCCGGGATTGATCCAAAACAAAAAGATCGAAAACAATATTTATTAGTGGTCACTGAAAATGGTTATGGTAAAAGAACTGAAATTAAAGATTACCGGCTTCAGGGCCGGGGCGGTTCTGGAATAAAAACTGGTAAAATAACCTCTAAAACTGGAGCGATTATTTCTGCCAGAATCATTGATGACGAAGAGGATTTAATCATTATTTCCAGAAAAGGCCAGGTGATTAGAGTGGTGATTAAGCAAATTCCTAAAATGTCCAGGGCTACCCAGGGAGTCAGGATCATGAGGCTTGATGATGGGGATAAGGTGGCTTCAGCAGCTTGTATTTAAGTTTAGTTTTTAGTATCTTAAGTTAACGAAGTTAACATGGAGTTCCTGAACCCAGAACAAGTTTTAAATCAATTAGAGCTAGCCGAAGGCATGCTGGCGGCTGATTTTGGCTGCGGTGTCGGCGGTTGGGCCATTCCATTAGCTAATAAGCTTAAAGATGGCCGGGTTTATGCCGTTGATGTTCAGGAAGATGCTTTATCTGGTTTGAGAATGAAAGCTGACATGGCTAAAATTAAAAATATTAAACCCATTAAAGCTGATTTAGAAGGGGGCCTAAGAGGCCCGGGATCTTTGATTCAGAATAATCTTTTAGATTTGGTTTTAATGACTAATCTTTTATTCCAGGCAAAGAATAAAAAGACTATTTTCCAAGAGGCCAAACGTATTTTAAGACCTGGCGGCCAAGTATTGGTTGTTGATTGGAAGTCTGACGCAACGGTTGGTCCGTTAGAAGGCAGAATTGATCCAGAGGTTATAAAAACCATGGCCAAGGATCTGGGTTTTTCCTTTAAGAAAGAAATTTCAGCTGGCAATTACCATTATGGGCTGGTGTTCATTAAAAGCTGAAAGCTCCCTTGACCGTTATTGCTGTTTAGTTTTAAATAAGATATGCTGAATAATATGAAAAAATACATTTTATTAATCGTTTTTCTGACAGTTAGCCTTGTTGTTTTTCCAAATCTAGTTTTGGCTGCTGATTGTAATGCTGGTCCGCCGCCTTGCCCAGGGGGATCTTTCTGTATTCCCAACCCTTTGAAATACGCTAGCTTTGAATGTTTGGTTGACGCCATTGTCAGTTTTCTCTTTACTGCTTCTCTACTCTTGGCCCCGATCATGGTTTTGATTGGAGCATTTACCTTAATGACAGCAGCGGGAAATCCTGCTAAAGTTAAGACAGCCAATAACATTTTTATTTATACCGGTATTGGCCTTTTAATTGTTTTTATGGGCAAGGGGTTAGTATCTGCCATCAAAGCTTTAATGGGAGGTTAAGAATATTAAATATTAATTTAAAGGTCGGCACAGATTAATTCTTTAAAATACTTTAAATGATGAAATCTTCTTTTTACGTTTTACTTCTTGGAATCTTAATAGTGAGTTTAGTATTGCCAGTAATAGCTTCAGCGCAAATAGAATGTTGTAGACTTACCAAAGCCATAATTATGAAGGAAGGGGCGATAGATGTAACTTATCCAGCCGGTTCTGTTGTCGGCGCTGCGAACGGAACTTGTCCATTGACGGAGGGAACTATTTCTACAACTGATAAGTGGGGAGTGATTTGTTTCTTGAACATGATGAATATTGTCATTAACTGGATATTTCTCGCCTTAATGATCCTGGTGATTATTTTGGTTTTATTTGGAGCCTTTAACTTAATGACTGCAGCTGGAGACACTGTCAAAGTAAAGAAAGGCAGAGACATGATTATGTATGCCTCTATCGGCTTAGTCGTTGCTTTAATAGCCAGAGCCGTACCCTCGATTGTCAGATCAATATTCGGCTAATTGTTTAAGAGCTTAAACAACAAAAACAGCATTTTTAAAAGATGCTGTTTTTGTTTCTGCTATTGATTTTCTAAAAATTAAAGTTAAAATAATAATATCTTGGGCAGGTGGCGAAACTCCTTATGCTCTCGTGGTGGAATCGGTATACACAACAGGCTTAGAACCTGTGGTCGCAAGACCGTGTGGGTTCGAATCCCACCGAGAGCACAGAAATTTAGGCGGGTCCCGTAAGGGGTTGAGGGTTCGCCCCGTGATAAACACGGGGCGTCCGATGTTCATCATCGGACGACTCCCACCGTCCGCACAGGTATTTAACGGGATTTTAAGTTGGCTATTATTTGATTTCCAGCTTAGTTATTTTTTCTCTTTGTACCCTTGGTATTCTTATAGTCAAAACTCCATCCTTCAGAGTTGCTTCAGATCTTGAAGAGTCAACTTCTGATGGTAAAACCAATTGTCTTGAAAAGGATCCCCAATAGCATTCTTTAATAAAGTAATCGTCTTCAATAACAGCTTCTGTTTTTTGGCGGCTGCCTTTAATATTGACAATGCCGTTCTCAATAGTGATTTCTAAGTCACTGGGTTTAACTCCGCCAATCGTAGATTGTATAATAATCTCTTCTTGGCTTTGATAGACATCGATTGCCAATTGCCCGTCGTCTAAATCTTCAGAAGTTTTTTTCTTGGCAGACTCTTTTTCTTTTGGTTCTTTCGGCTCTACCTTTGCCTGGACCTGAACTGGTTCTTTTTTTTCTGTTTTTTCTGTTACTTTTTCAACTTGTTCCATTATCTCTTCTACCGCCTCTTCTTCAACTTTGATTTCCGGCTCTGGCTCTGGGCGAGGTTGGGACTTTGGTAACTTTACTGCTTTCTTAGCAGGTTTTTTAATTTTCGGTTCTTCTGTTTGACCGCCGATTAATTTTTCAAAAAATGAAGCCATGTCGATTAAATTATATTTCTAATGAAGTTAAATTTTATTATTTGGTATACCTCGCAGCTTTTTATTAGGAACCAAATAATGAGGATTCCAAAGGAGGCTACTCCTTTGGTTGTCCC
>JAHIOR010000013.1 GCA_018895125.1 Patescibacteria group bacterium
GGGGCGCAACCATGATTCCGGAAATAGAAGAGATGCTGGGCGAGAAAAAAGGAAAGCTTTTAAAAAAAGCTGTTTGGATATCGATTGTAATCTCGGGAATTTTTTACTTTCTTTTTATGGCCTTAATTTTAGGGATTAGCGGCAAAACCACCACCCCAGATGCTTTTTCTGGGTTAAAACCATTCTTGGGACAAGGAATTGTAAGCCTTGGATTCTTGTTGGGAATCATCACAATTTTCACTTCATTTGCCGCCATTGGCATAACTCTGGGAAAAGTTTTCAATTATGACTTTAAAATTCCCAAAAACCTAGCTTTTTTACTGGTGATTAGTATCCCCCTAATTCTATTTTTCTTGGGAATGCGAAACTTCCTTGAAGTTATTGGTCTGGTGGGAGGCGTAATGATGGGCATTGAGGGCATTTTGATTCTCTTGATGTATAAGAGAATCTATCCTAAAAAAGCCTGGATTTATCCTTTAGTCTTGGTTTTCCTCGGCGGCATTATTTATCAAATAATATATCTGGCTAAATAATCGAAATTATGCTGGTTTTTTATATTTTACTCTTCATTGTTTCTTCTTTTCTGCTGGCTTTTTCCGGAACCATGGTCGTCGGCAGTCTCATTAGTATTGCCAGGCATTTGAAGTGGCGGGAATTTGTAGTTGGCTTTTTTATTATGGCCATAGCCACTTCAGCTCCAAACCTTTTTGTCGGCATTAATGCTGCCCTAAGGGGAATCCCTCAACTTTCCTTTGGCGACGTGGTTGGGGGTAATGTTGTTGACCTGACCTTGGCTATTGCCCTGGCCGCCTTGGTCGGCAATGGCATTAGTGCTGAAAGTAAAATGGTCCAAACCAGCGCTTTATTCACTTTGCTGATTGCGGTTTTGCCGATCCTGCTTTCTCTGGATGGCAAATTAGGACAAATTGACGGTCTGGTTTTGATTCTAGCTTTTTTGATTTATGCGGTCTGGTTATTTGCTACTGAAGATAGATTCCACAAAGTTTACAAGAAAGAGGAAAAAAAATCGAAATTGTGGAAAAGCGCTTCTTTATTGGTCTTGAGTATTATTCTATTAATAATCGGATCGCAGGGAGTTGTTAATTCGTCCTTTTTCTTTGCTAAAACCCTGGGAATACCAATTGGCATGATCGGCATTCTGATAGTCGGTTTAGGAAACGCTTTGCCGGAAATATACTTTGGCATTGTTTCTGCTAAAAAGGGGGAGTCGTGGCTGGTTTTGGGAGATTTAATGGGTAGCGTTATTAACTCTGCCACCCTGGTTTTGGGAATAGTTGTTTTAATTTGTCCGATCACCATCACTGATTTTTCTCCCTATCTAGTGGCGCGAATATTTATGGTTATTTCAGCTATTTTCTTTTTGATATTTATAAGGTCAGGAAAGAAAATAACCAAAAAAGAAGCTTTTTTCCTTCTCGGAATTTACATTGCTTTCTTAATTTCTGAGGTTTTTTTAAGACGCTTGGTAGCTTGAAACCACAGCTAATCTCTGCTAACATAAGCTCATGACAGCCCCCTATATAGCTCTATACATAGTTTTAGCAGTCATTGCTAGCGTCAGTGTGATTTTTATTTTTATTAAGAACTCTCAAACTGACAAAAATCAATCTGAGTCAATTTTAAACCTTGAAAGAAGACTGACTGACCTTATGAGCCAGCAGTTAAAAGAAATCCGGGGTAGCGTTGACAACACTTCCAGAGAAATGAATGACCAAATCAGATCATTTACTAAGGAGGCCACAGAAATCAGAGAGAACATAAAACAAATTCATACTAAGGTTTCTGACGTTGCCAGCTTCCAGGACATTTTTAAATCCCCGAAATTAAGAGGTGCTTGGGGAGAAGCTCAATTAGAACACATTTTAGCTCAGCATTTTCCCAAAGAGCTTTACCAAAGCCAATATTTTTTTTCTTCAGGAGAAGCAGTTGATTTCATCCTCAAGTTGCCCAATGGCAAAGTAGTTCCGATTGACTCTAAGTTTTCAACCGAGAACTTCCAGAAAATGGTATCAGCTAGCACTGATACAGAAAAAGAGTTTTTTAAGAAATCTTTTTTGGAAGACATTAAAACTCAGGTCTTGTCCATTTCCCAAAAATATATTATACCGGGGGAGGGTACCACTGATTTTGCTCTGATGTTCATCCCGGCTGAAGCTATTTATTACGAGATCATTAATAATATTGCCAAGGAGATTGATATATTTGCCTTTGCCCAAACAAAGAAAATTATCATTACCTCGCCAAACACCATTTACCTGACCCTGAGAACCATCGAACATTGGTTCAGGGATACCCAAATTTCAAAGCAAACCCAAAATATCCTTAAAAGATTGGGTAAAATATATCAAGATGCTGAAAAGCTGATGAATGATTTCAGGAAACTGGGCAGCCATTTAAAAAACGCTAATTCCGCTTATAATGATTCAGAAAAAAGATTAACTTTATTTGAAGAAAAAGTCGAAAAACTCATTCAAATTGACGAATCTAAAAAATTAGAAAGTAATAATCAAAAAGAATAATCTTTTATGAGCAACGCAACATTAGCTGTGATCAAAACAGGCGGTAAACAATATTTAGTTTCCCCGGGACAAAAATTAAAGATAGAAAAAATAGAAAAAGAGGTTGGAGAAGAAATCGTCTTTGACAAAGTGCTCTTAGTCAGTCAGGGCAAGAAAACAAGCGTTGGCAGCCCTTATCTGGCCAAGACAGTTGTCAAAGCCAATGTTATTGCCCAAGACAGTGCTAAAAAGGTGACCACCATTAAATTCAAGCCCAAAACCAGGTATAAAAAAAAGATTGGCCATCGCCAGCCCTATACCGAAGTAGAAATTACCAAAATCGAAGCTTAATTTTTCTACAAGAACTCAAAAGAGTGGGGGAGAACATTACTATTGTTGTTCCTCCGCTCTGGGATATTTTCGCCGCTTTTTTGGCAATTTCCGCCCACAAATGGCTATTTCTAACCTTTCGAAAAGAACATCGAAATCTACCTAAGTTTGTCCCCCTAATTTACGCCCGATTCTATCAAAAACTCTTTGGTCAATCTGTTTAGGTTTAACAACCGTCTCGCTCTTGCGTCTTTAAGACCTTCGCTTGCATCTTTTTTAAAATCTTATTTAAAATCTTATTTTCCATTATATTTTTGTATCCCTTGTACAAGCATATGCGTGCACAGAAGAATATCTAACATAATAATACGGGAGATTTCCACAACTTTTTACAACAGTCTGAAATGCCTTTTTAACCTAAGATCATTAGAAATTCTCTCTGTTTCTACGATATTGAGATAAGAATATATATCAAAAAATTCGGCTAAAAATTCTATTTCTTTTTCGCAGGGATATGGAATAATCCAAGCGCTTTTTTGGAACTGATAAAAACCCAAGTCTTTCAGTTTTTCCCTTAAGGCGTCTCTTGCGCGACCGAATCTATTGGGAATATCAAAAATCACAATCCGCCATTTTCCATCCCAGGTTTGCGGTTTTTCAACCTTCAGATCATCGAGTTGGATTTCTTTTGTTTTTCTTTTGCCTTTTTCGGTAAGCTCGACGGTAAATTTGCCTTCTTTTTCTCGAAGAATTATTAAACGGTTTTTCTTTAATTTTTCAAGCGCTCTCTTAAATTTTATTTTCTCCCATTCTTTTTCAAAATATTTCTGGTTCCGTAAAATTTGCTTAGCAAGATTCAATAAAAAATATGGCGAGGTAGCCGCCACTGCTACAGCACCAGTAATAACCAGTCCCGTCAAAATATCCTTAGCAAGTTCTCCGTATCTTTCTTTCATATATTTATTACATTTATTATGTTCATAATAAACTTGTTCATCTCTTGTGCAAGCATACGCTTGAACAAGAGAATAAAAATTTTATGCCTATTTATATCAATTTATTTATATCAATTAGACTGATCGATTAGTCTAATCGATTAGTCTATCCGAATGCTTTTTATCTTTGCTATTTTCTACCTTCAAGAGCAGAAGATAAGGTTTCTTCGTCGGCATATTCTATCTCTGCTCCCAATGGCAAGCCTCTGCCCAAACGGCTGATTTTTAATTTTAATGGCGCCAGCTCTCTTTCAAGATAAAGAGCTGTGGCTTGGCCTTCGGTAGTATCACTAATAGCAATGATAACTTCTTTAAAGTCAGCCTTAATGCCAAAATTTAAGGGTTCTTTCAGTCTTTTTAATAGATTGCTGATAACTATTTTTTCAGTCTCTTTCTTTTTTAAGGGAGTTAAAAGGCTGCCAAGAATAAAGTAAAGACCGGGGTATTTGTTAGTTTTTTCCAACAGCATCAAGTCAGTTTCTTTTTCAACCAAGCAAAGCAAGGTTTTGTCTCTTAAGGGGTTGCTACATATAGAACAGAGGAGCTGATTGGTATTTGGTTCAAAAGGATTGCGGCAAAACTTACAAAGGCTAACTGATTTTTTTAAGTCAACAACAGCCTCTAAAAACTCATCAATTTGAGAATCTTGTTTTCTTAAAAGATAAAAAACAAACCGGGAAGCGGTTTTCGGGCCAACACCCGGGAATTTTGAAAAAAGATCAATCAGTTTTTCGATTCGAGACGGATAACTCATTGTTTCGTTATCTCATTGTTTCGTTATCTCATTGCTTCGTTATCTCATTAATTCGTTATCTTATTATATCAAATACTCTCTTTCCTCCTTAGCTAAGCTCCTAAAGCTGACAATTTGCTCGTTAAAGTAAAGGCTGATCTTGCCGATCGGGCCGTTTCTGTGTTTGGCAATAATGACATCGGCAATGTTTTTCTTCTCAATATCTTGCCGGTAACGGTCTTCCCGGTAAATGAACAAGACAACGTCACTATCTTGTTCCAAGCTGCCGCTGTCACGTAAATCAGACAATCTTGGTATTTGCGGAGACCTTTGTTCGACTGCCCGAGACAGCTGGGATACAGCTAAAATAGGAACATTCAGCTCCCGGCCCAGACCCTTTAAAGACCTGGAAATCTCCGTAATCTGTTGAACAATGCTTTCTGAAGTAGTTCTGGGCTCAACCAGCTGCAAGTAATCAATCACCAATAATCCCAGACCCTGATCTGCCTGAAGTCTTCTGGCCATGGCCCTCATTTGCAAAATGTTTGAGGTAGCCGCGTCATCAATGTAAATCGGGGTTTCAGCCAAAACCCCTAAAGCTTGCTGGATTTTGGAAAAATCATTGTCTTCTCCCTTGGAGGAAAGCTTTCCGGTCCTGATCTTCCAAAGATCAACCCCAGACTGAGAGGAAATCAACCTATCTACAACCTGATCCATTGACATTTCCAAACTAAAAATGCCAACCGGCAGTTTTTGATTAACGGCCACGTTCCTGGCAAAGTCTAAAGCCAGGGCTGATTTACCCATTGAGGGACGGGCCGCCAAGATAACCAAGTCTGTTTTTTGAAGCCCGGAAAGTATGTTGTCTAAGTCAACAAAGCCGGTAGGAACTCCTCTGGGACCGCCTTCATGCTTTGACAGCCTGTCAATTCTTTCAAAAGCCTCTTCCAAACTGTCTTTAATGCAAAGGAATTTCTGGGTTAAAGATTTCTGAGTAATGCTAAAAATTGTTTTCTCGGCCTGGTCAAGAAGAATCTCGGTGTCTTCAGATTCGTTATATCCCATCCGGCTGATGTCATGACTGGCATCAATTAAATCCCTTAAGATTCTCTTTCTTTGGATGATCTTGGCATAGCTGGCAATGTGAGCTGCCGTTGCCACTGAGTTAACCAGCTGGGTCAGATAGGCATTGCTGCCAACTCTCTCAAATTGATCTTTTTCTTTCAAGCGGCTGGAGATAGACAACATATCAATGGGATCATTCTTTTCAAAAAGATCCATCATCGCCTGGTAAATCTGCTGATGCTCAAACTTGTAGAAGTCTTTGGGCTTCAAGAAATCAACCACTTTGAGAATGGCGTTTTTGTCAATCAAAAGACAGCCCAAGGCTGATTGTTCAGCCTCTATATTCTGTGGAGGAAGTTTTTCGGAAAGCTGTTCTGACATGATACTTTAAAACTAACAAAATCAAAGGCCTTTGACAACTCAAAGAAATCCCCTTATAATCCACATAATACGTCCACCACCTAAATCCTAAAGGAGGAAAAGATGATAGAACTATACGAACCATACGAAGGGTGGCTCGCACAGTTGATAGACATATATCTATCAATCATCATAATCGGCGTGGTCCTGGCCGGTTACTACCTTGGTCGCTTCATCTGGAGGAGGAGGCGCACCGGGAAGTAAGATGGACTTAACAAAACGGCTCTCGCCAAACGCGAGAGCTGTTTTTATTCTCGCGCAAAATTGGTTATCGGTTATTGGTTGTTGGTTTTAAAACAGATCCCTTTTTCGCATCTTCAATCTGCCAGCCCAGCTTTTCTAGCTCTTTCCTTATCTTGTCTGCTGACTGCCATTTCTTTTCTTTTCTTAAGGATTCTCTTTGTTTTGCCAAGAAAAGAATTTGTTTTGGAATCTCTTGAAGTCTAGCTTCTTTTAAATTAAGGCCGAAAACTTTGTCAAAATCAACTAAAAGACAATACTTTTCTTTATCTAAAAGCTCCTTGCTTCTAAGCATTTTCCAGGTTAGGCCCAGAGCCTGGGAAATATTTAGATCATTGCCGACAGCCTTACTAAAACTTTGGCAATATTTGTTAATAATTGGTTTTCTTAATTTTCCTTTTGAAGACTTTAATTCAAGGGCTTTGTTGTAGAGGTTATTTAAAGCCTTTTCTGAAGCTATTAACGCTTCCCAAGTAAAGTTTAAGCCCTGGCGGTAATTAGAAGTCAGAATTAAATATCTTAAAGACAAAGGGTTAAAACCCTTACTGATTAGATCAGTAACCAAGACATTATTACCCAAGCTCTTTGACATTTTCTCTTTATCAATTACCAGCCATTCGTTATGAAGCCAGTAATTGGCAGTTTGCTTGCCGAAAGCGCCATGGCTTTGAGCAATTTCATTGGTATGGTGAACCGGGATATGCTCTTTGCCTCCGGTATGAATGTCAAACTGATTGCCTAAATATTTGGTGGACATGGCCGTGCATTCAATATGCCAACCCGGATAACCTTTGCCCCAAGGGCTATCCCAAAGCATAATGTGATCTGGCTGATTAGTTACCCATAAGAGAAAATCCCAGGGCTTCTTTTTCTCAGGATCTATTTTAACTCTAGAACCTGAGGCTTGTTTTTTTAAGTTAAGCTTGGCAAAACTGGCATAACCAGGAAATTTTGAGGTATCAAAAACCAGGCCTGTCTTGGTTAGATAAGCAAAGCCATTTTTTTCTATCTTTTTTGCTAAAGCAATCTGTTCTTTAATATGGTCGGTAGCTCGGCAAAGAATATTGGGCCGATTAATATTGAGTAAATCCAGGCTAGCTAAAAACTGCTGAATGTATTTTTCAGCTATTTGCCAGACCGTCAAACCCTCTCTTTTAGCTCCTTTTTCCATTTTGTCTTCTCCCGCGTCTTCGTCTGAAGTCATGTGGCCAACGTCAGTAAGATTCATGACCCACTTTGTTTTATAACCTAAATACTTTAAAAACCTGACTAAAACATCCCACTGAACATAACAATACATATGACCGATGTGCTGATTCCAATAAACAGTTGGACCGCAAGAATAAACACCAACAAAACCCTTTTTAATGGGTTTGAAATCTTGTATTCTTCTGGTTAAAGTATTGTATAACTTTATTTCTACCATGTCTTATGCTTTATCATACTATGGTATATCTTGTATTCTATATTTTGCAGAATAAAAGGTCAATTTATGCTTTTGCGCTTTTAATTCAGCTGTGTTAAATTAAATGAATGAAAGAAAACTTGTTGCAGTTTTTAAAGTTCTTTTTAGTCGGCAGCTTAAACTTTTTAATTGACCTAGGCATTCTCTTTTTACTGATCTCTGCTTCCGGAATGGATAAAGGATGGCAATATTCTGTTTTCAAGGGAATTTCTTTTTTTATCGCCACCGTCAATTCTTATTTTTTAAATAGAGCTTGGACATTTGAATCAAAAGAAAGAAAGTTCAATTTGTTTTTATTAATAAGCATTATTGGATTTTTTATTAATGTCGGAGTTGCATCCTTAGTAGTCAATTCTATTAGTCCCTGGTTTGGACTTAATTCTAAAACTTGGGCTATTATCGGAGCTGTAAAGGGAAGTTTTGTCGGACTCTTTTGGAACTTTCTCGGTTACAAATTTATTGTTTTTAAAGAAAATGTCTAAAGTTTTTTACAGAAAATATCGGCCCAAGTTTTTTCAAGAAATCATTGCCCAAGAGCATATTGTCAAAACTCTGACCAATGCTTTGGCTTCAGATATTCTTTCCCAGGGCTATTTATTTTCCGGCCCCAGGGGTAGCGGCAAAACTACCATTGCCAGACTTTTTGCCAAATCATTAAACTGCACTGACAGAGCAAAGGGGAAGTTTGAACCTTGCGATAAATGCTCGAGTTGTTTGGAAATTAATGACAGCAGAAGCATTGATTTGATTGAAATTGACGCTGCTTCCCATCGGGGTATTGATGAAATCAGGGAATTAAAGGAGGGAATCAAGTTCGCCCCGGCCAAATCTAAATACAAGGTCTTTATTATTGACGAAAGTCATCAATTAACCAAAGAAGCTTCAAACGCACTTTTAAAAACTCTTGAAGAACCGCCCAGTCATGCAGTCTTTATTCTAGCCACTACTGAAATTCACAAAATGATCCCGACCATTATTTCCAGATGCCAAAGGTTTGACTTTAAAAGACTGAAAATGGCCGAAGTTATCAAGAGATTGGAAATTATAGCCAAGAAAGAAAAACTTCAGATAGAAAAACCAGCTTTGGAACTGATTGCCTTAAGTTCCGGAGGATCTTTAAGAGATGCGGAAACTATCCTTGACCAAACTGCCACTTTTTGCTCAAAAGACAAGATTACTTTAAAAGATTTAAGAGAACTGCTGGGGGTTGTAGGGCTGCAAAAAGCAGCTGAACTGGTTGATGCCCTTTTAGCCAAGGATGCCAAGACTGCTATACTTCTTCTGGGACAAGTTTTTGAAGAAGGCAATGACCTGACCCAGTTTGTTTCTGAAATTATCAATTATCTTCACGCCAGCTTAATGTTTAAGATTGGTGGCGAGGATTTACACAATCCTTTGACTGACGGCTTGTCTGACGAAGAGTTTGGAAAGCTGAAAGGCCAAGCAGATAAATTCCAGGAAGGGGATTTGAGAAAACTTTTGGATCTTTTTCTTGATGCCCAGAATAGGATGAAATCTTCGCCAATCTTGCAATTGCCGCTGGAATTGGCGATTGCCGAGTATTGCGGCATTGAATAGCCAGTTCTTTACAAAATAGAACTACGATGATATTATAAATCAATATATAATCGTTGTTCGATATGTCAAAATCAAAGGAAAAAGAAAAAGCGATTGCCCTAAGAAAAAGAGGGTATTCATACTCCGAAATCTTAAAGGAAGTGCCCGTATATAAATCCACCCTGTCCATATGGCTAAGGAGTGTCGGTTTAGCGAAAAAACAGAAACAAAGACTAACCGAAAAGAGATTAAAAGCCGCTCTAAGGGGATCTCTTTCTAGAAAAACTAAAAGATTAGTGGTTACGGAAGAGATTAAAAAACAAGCCAGAAAAGAAATAGGGAATATATCTGATAGGGAATTATGGTTAGTCGGAATTGCTTTATACTGGGGAGAAGGATCAAAACAAAAAGAAAACAATCCTTCTCAGCCAGCACGCTTCACTAATTCTGATCCATTAATGATAAAACTCTATCTTAAATGGTTGCAAAAAATCTGTAAGATTGCTAGAAAAGATATTCTCTTTGAAATCTATCTACACGAAACAACAGATATTGAAAGTTCCAAAAAGTATTGGTCAAAAGTTCTTGGTTTCTCGCTTAACCAATTTCAAAAAATCAGAATTAAGAAGAATAAAATTAGAACCAAAAGAAAAAACATCGGAAGCAATTACTATGGGTTGATAAGAGTAGAGATCAGGAAAAGCACAAATTTTAATAGAAAGATAAATGGATGGATTGAGGGAATCTATCAGCATTGCGGGATCGTCTAATGGTAGGACGGTGGACTTTGACTCCATTAATCTTGGTTCGAATCCAAGTCCCGCAGCCAACTAACGAGACTCTTTTGAGACTGAATTCCCTCGGGCGGTTCGCATCCTTGAGCCTTGACCAGAAAAGGATCCGAACCGTAAAAATTCACCATAAAAAGGGAATCTAGAATTCTAGCGGCTTATTGATTAATTATTAAGTTTGTTTTATATTTTTTAGCAAAAGAAGAAACTCGTTCAAAATCGTAAGATCGTATTATAAATAGATTTTTTATACCCTATAATAATATGCCCATTTCCGATAAAACAATCAAAGGCAATAAATTGTTGAATATGGTTTTTAAAGAATTTCAAAAAGAAAAAGAAACCATATCATTGATTCCATCTGAAAATATAATGAGTGATCTGGCCACTAAAATGTACTGTAGCAAAAGCAATAATCGGTATGTAATACCAATAAAAATTGAGGATAAATTTTTTATGCCCGGAAGAGAAAGTCTTGGAAATATTATTACGCTATTGGAGGAAAAATTATGCTCAATATATAAAACTAAATATACTATAGTAAAATCTCTTTCCGGGCTCCATCAAATGGATATAATTATGTCAGCTATGAGAAA
>JAHIOR010000014.1 GCA_018895125.1 Patescibacteria group bacterium
AAAAAATCACTTGTGTTTTCCAACCTCACCAATATCAGAGAACTTTTTACTTATTCAAGGATTTTGTCAAAGTTTTAGCTGAAGCTGAAATTAACAGCCTAATTCTAACAGACATTTATAATGTTTCCGGTAGGGAAAGCGCTGAATTAAAAAAGAAAGTCAGTTCTAAAAAGCTAGCTGTTGAGATTAAGAAAAAAGATAAACTAAAACAAGTTATTTATTTACCCAATAATAACCAGACCTCTTATTATCTGAAAAAAAATCTTAAAAAAGGGGAGGTGTTAATTATTATGGGGGCTGGAGACGTTTACAACCTGGAAAGATTATTGACACAAAAGAAAAGAAAAGCGAAAATTAAGTAAGCTCTCATGACACTTTTCTTCCTAATATTATTAACAGTTTCTCTAACAGTTTTTGGTTTTCAAAAATTAAAGAAAAAGACTAAGTTAACTATTAGGCCTTCTTTACCTGAAATTGAAGAAACTCAAATACCAGAACAAATTTTACCAGCAACCTCCATTCCCCAAACACCCCAATCAGCTCTAGAACCGATCAAAAAACCTGAATGGCCATCAGAACCCATTTCTTTACCACCGGAACAAGAACCAATAATGCTGTCTCCAAAAGAGCCAGAACCGCCGGGAAATTTACCAGTAGAATAACTAAAGAAATTAAAAGACCCATGACTTCTGCCATGGGTCTTTGTTTTACTTTGACTTCAGCCACCCCTCAAGTGGCTGAAAGTCGCGTCCTCGGATCTGAAGAGTGATCTTATACTCTCCAGATTCGCTGACAGGAATCTGGCCGTTGAAAACCAGATTCCCTATGATTATTCCCTGCTCAGTGATTGTCCCGGGCAGGGTGGTGGAGATTGCCTCCAGCACCAACTCGTCATTAATAACGAGTTGGACATCTGGAGCTGGCGCATTTTGCGCCAGGACCTGGAACAATCCCGGTTGTCCCCAAACCTTTGTCATATTGAATCTCAGTTTGAGGACCAGGTTATCTCCTTCGACACTAAGGCCTAATATTTCAACCTTGGTGTCGAAGCCACCAACACAACCCACACAATCCCAGTTTGTGTAGGAAATCTGACCACTGGGATGGCTCTGGCCATCATCTGACGTAAAAACGTCGTAACCAGTCACTGGTCCTGCTGGTGCAGGCAAACCAGCAACAGGAAGCGCTGTAGCCAGAGGCGCCTCTGGTACTACCGGCTGGACCGCGTTAGCAGGCCCAGACTCGACAACCGAGGATTGCGACACAGGGTCGCTTACCCGGCTTTGCAGAGCCTTGCGAGCGCTAAGCGCCGCAAGGATGCAGCACGTTGTCGCAAGGATCACGACCAGGCCGATTAGCCCGATCGTGACCCAGCGACGGCGACGGCGACGCGCAGGTACAAGAGGCGGGGGAAGACAATGGCCGCATTTGCCACAAAACTTACTCGTGGCTTTCACGGCCGACCCGCACGAAGGGCAGGGAAAAGTGGTCATTATAACCTCCCCCCGCACTCGGTGCAAAAGTCCCCCTTTTCAGTTTTCTGCCCACAGCTCGGGCAGGTGACCTGGGCGGGCTGTCGCCGAAGCTTAGCCCAGAACCCGGGTTTGGGCTCGGCCGCGGGCACGGGGGCGGGCACGGGCTGAATTTTGGCCAGCTCTTCCCGGGCCTCGGTCAAAGCCTTGTCAGCATCGGCCTTGGCAATAGCCATGGCCTGAGCCGCCTTGGCCGTCTTGACCTGTTCGGCCCTGGCTTTAGTCACGGCCTCGGCCGCGATCCCGAGAACCTTAGTGACATCGGTCAACTCGGCCTCGACATTAACCTTAGCCTCAACGGCTTTGGTCTTGACCACAACGGTTTTGGCCATGACATCGTTGGCTTTAGTAAAAGCGATCTCGGTCTCATCGGCATTGACCGCGGCCTCGGCTGCGACGAGCTCGGCAATAGCCACCATGGCCAACGTCCCACGCAACTTGGCCTCAACCAGTGCGGTCTCGGCTTCAGTTTGAGCTATGACTACACGGGTCTTGGCCTCTTCCAAAACTTGCTGTAATTGAGCATTCATCTTACTTCTCCTTTTCTGAATATTTTTCCCGCTGAAAGCGGGATTGATAACGATCTTACGTGTCCTTATTCTAACATAACATTTCTGTTCTGTCAATGGTTTGCGAGGTAGTAATATTTAACCCCTGGGGTTAAAGGCAATTTCATCTATAACAAAACATTGATTAAAAAGCACTATCGTAATTTTAAGATACTTAAACTCTGGACGGATGATAAAGATTACTATTGTTTTTTAGCGAAAAACCATAAAAGAAGCGGGATTAAGACCATTGTTTTTGATTATGGCGGGGTAATCGGGAATGATCCCAGTGAAAAAATATATGAAGTTGTTTCCAAAAACTTAGATATCAATAAAAATATTCTAAAGAAAAACTTCATGAAATTTTTCATCCCCCTCTCAAAGGGCAAAATCTCAGTAACTGATTTCTGGAAAGAATTCTCCAGGTCGTTGGATCTATCCGGCATGGAGAAGCTGGAACAATTATGGCTGAGGACTTTTCGACGTTATGCAAAAGTGAACAATAAAGTTTTTTCTTATATTAAACCCTTCATGGGAAAATTTAAATTCTGCCTGCTCTCAAATAATATATCATTTTATGAAACCGAAAATTCCCAACGGTTATTGAGAAAATATTTTTGTCCGATAGTCTATTCTTTCGAAATCGGAATGAGAAAACCGGAAAAAGAAATGTATGATTATATATTGAAGAAAACCGGCTCAAGACCAGAGGAAACTCTTTTTATAGATGATGACGAGACAAAGCTTGATTATCCAAGAAAAATTTCAGCACCAACATTAGTATTTAAAAATAATCGTCGATTCAAAAAGGAACTAAATAAGATCCTAATTTATGGATAACGAAGAAACTCCGGAAACTCAAGAAACGGTCCGTCGTTATAATGTTATTGCTGAAGAATATAGTAGAGATTGGCGCGGCCAACACGATCCGCAACAAATCCAAGCCCTTAATGAATTTATTGTTTTAGTTGGCGAACCGAATGAAAAAAAGATTTTGGAAGTTGGTTGCGGGTCCGGAAAAGATTGCATCTACTTTGCGGAGAAAGGATTAAACATCATCGGACTAGATTTGTCTTCGGGAATGCTCGAACAGGCGAGAAAAAACGCAAAAAAGAAAAATCTAAAGATTCAATTTGTTCAGAGTTCAATGTCACAACTGGATTTTCCAGATGCTTATTTTGACGGAATATGGACGAAAGCGGCCTTAGTCCATATTGCCCCGAATGATTATAATAAAGTATTATCTGAATTTAATCGTGTGCTCAAAAGAGACGGATTTATCCATATCTGGATACAAAATTTTCTTTGGCCAAAACACATTTTGCGTTTTTGCCAGTCTTTTTTGAGTTATCTTAAGAATTCCCAGAAGCCGTTATTAGAAAAAATACACGAATTTGTCAGGCGTCTAAAGATAGGTTATGCTTATATCGATGAGAGACACTGGTTTTATGCTTTTGTCCAAACCTTATTAAGAAACCT
>JAHIOR010000015.1 GCA_018895125.1 Patescibacteria group bacterium
AAATACCTGGGGATTAAAATTAACGATAATCAGTCGGTTAAAACCGGCATGGTGATCATCCGACAAAGAGGGACTAAATTTGTGCCCGGTAATAATGTTCGAATTGGCAGCGATGATACTCTTTATGCTGGCAAGCCAGGTATAGTTAAATTTACAACTAAGAAAATAAAGCGTTTTGACGGTTCTCAAAGGCTAGCCAAGGTGGTTAGTATTATTATTGAGAAATAGTGCCACTCCCCTTTCTTAAATGCAAACATCCCGCTTCCAGCGGGATTGTTTTATTCTTCTTTTTCCTTGGGGTTGCCGCTGATAAGCGAAGCTTGAAAACTACGTTTTTAAGGCAAGCTTTCAAACTTGTTTATAATCACTTGGATTTGAGACTCTAGGTTATGGTCAAATTTTAGGCTAACTGGATATTCCCCTACTTCCTTGATAGGTTCGGTTAGATCAATTTGATTTTTCTTTATATCAAATCCCATTTCTTTCAATTGATCAGCAATCTTTTGAGTGGTGATTGATTCAAAAAGCTGATTTTCTTCGCCAACCTTAACCTGCATTATTACTTCTAAGCCGTCTGTGGCTGAAGCTAGTTCTTGAGATTTCTTTAAATTGCCCTCAGCTTTTTTCTCTAAAAGATCTTTTTGAATTTTAATCCATTCCATCATTTCTTTTGTAGCAGGTTTAGCTTGATTCTTAGGGATTAAAAAATTGCGGGCAAAGCCATCTGCCACCTCCTTAATATCGTATTTTTTACCCAATTTATCGATATCTTCTAATAAAACAACCTTCATTTTGTTGGCTTAAATTTATCTGTGTTTATTCTACCTAATTTCTTTTAAAATTTCAATAGCTTTATCTAGCTGCGGATCTTTGTCAGTCTGATAATCCTCATCAGTAATCTCAATCTCAATGTCAGGAACCAAGCCATGGTCTGAGATTGACTGGCCCTTTGGAGTCAGCCATTTTGCCACAGTTACCTTCAAGGAAGAGCCATCTTTAAGGTTTTTGACCTCTTGGACTGACCCTTTGCCAAAAGAGGTTTCCCCGATCAGTTTAATGTTGCGGTTATCTCTTAGAGCTCCAGCTAAAATTTCACTAGCTGAAGCTGATCCTTGGTTAATTAAAATTACCATTGGCAGGCTGGAGAAAATGTTATTGCCGTCAGTAATGTATTTCTTAGATTCAGTTTTATCTCCAAAATCTTCAATAGCCACCAAAGAGCCTTTTTCCATAAAGAGACTGGCAATATTCCTTGAGACTTCAAGATAGCCGCCAGGGTTGTTTCTCAAATCAAGAATGATTTTATCTGCAGAAGAATTTAGAATTTCCAGAGATGCTTTTTTAAAATCATAACCAGCCTTTTCTGAAAATTGATAAAGCTCAATATAGGCGATGTTATCATCTATTAGTTCCCATTTTAAAGAAGGCACTTCAATAACATCTCTAATAATTTTAAAGTCTTTAGTATTGTTCCAGCCCTCTCTAAAAATAGCTAAAGTCACTGCAGTTCCCTTTTTGCCTCGGATTTTTGAAACAGCATCGTCAATCGTCATATCGCTAGTAAAGACTCCATCAATCTTAATGATTTTATCCCCGGCCCTTAAGTTGGCTCTTTGGGCTGGAGTGCCTTCTAATGGAGTAATAATTTGAAGCTGGCCTTTTTTCTGACCGATTTCCATGCCAATGCCTTCAAATTTACCGGAAACATCTTCCATGAATTTCTCGCTTTCTTCAGGATTCATGAAAATAGTATAAGGATCATCTAAAGAGCTGACAATTCCGGCAATAGCCCCATAAAGCATTTTCTGATTATCAAACTTGGTCTTGTCAATAAATTTTTCTTTTAAGGTTTGCCAGGTTTCCCAAAAAAGCGTAAAGTCTAAATTGGAAACATCTTCCCCAGCTCCTTGAGAGAAAAACTGATTAACCGCTTTCCTCTCCCCTTCTTCTTGGCCAAAATAAAAGCCAAGGCCAGTGCCAAGGCAAAGCAAAAGAATTACGGCAACTAGTTTCAGTAGTTTTTGCCAACCCTTTGTTTCCATGCAATTTTCATTAACTCCTTCGGAATAATTTCATTAACTCCTTCTGGAGTAATTTCATTAAGTCCTTCGGGGTAATTTCATTAACTCCTTCGGAGTAATTTCAATTAATAGGATAGCAGAATTAAGCTAAAAAGTCCATTTAAAATTATGGACTAATTCAAGTACAGAAAAAAATAAGAGCCCCTAAGCGGAATTGAATTCCACGAAGGGGCTCGGGTGCGAGACATCGTTGCCTCGCTTACTTGATGGCCATGAAAAACATGAAGACGCTGAGGGCAATGGCCTGAAAGAAACTGATCTTGGCCGCTTCGCCCCAGTCCTTCTGTTTCTTGAAGGCCGCGTAGATGAAGTTGCCGATCGTGAGTCCGGCATAGACAACAATCGCAGTTCCAAGCATGTTTACCTCCTCAAGATAAGATACTATTCTCCACCGTAGTATTACGGCAGAGATTATCGGTTTTTCAGTTTCGATAACACTTATAATACAGCATATATGAATAAGCAAGTCAAGCCTAACAAAAACCAAGCATTTCTACTGTTTCTTATATCAAATTCTTATGAAAAAACTTTTTCCAGAACGAAATTATACTTATTCGGTGCCTTTATTCGGTGCCTGGCACCTAGGAGCACAAGCTTAATTTTGAACGGGAAATTTCAATTTGGCGCGATTTTGGTTAAAAACCTCTTACTTAAAATTAAAATTATCAAAATAATCAAATTCACGCCAAATTCAAAATTTGAGCTTAATTTTGTTCCTGTCTTTGAAGGTGACAGTCACCCCTCAAAAATTTTTACAAGCGCTTTTTTAAAAAATAAAAAAGTGATATAATTTAAAGATGATTTTAAAACAGCTTCAAAAACAAA
>JAHIOR010000003.1 GCA_018895125.1 Patescibacteria group bacterium
AGAATCAAAACTGCCTTAATCAGGGTTCCGGCCAAGAATCCTAAAAATGCGCCCCAGGCTGATTGAGTTGCCTGTTCAATCGTTTTCCTGGCCAGCAATTCCCCTAAAACCGCACCAACCAAAGGCCCGATGACGATTCCGGGAAAACCAAAGAAAACTATTCCCAATAGAGAACCTAAAAGCGCGCCCACCACTCCATACTTACTGGCTTGGTATTTTTTAGCGCCCAAAGATGGGATAATAAGATCTAAAATCAAGGTTATAACCGCTAACCCGAGAAAAACCAAAACCGTGATTAACGAAATATTGGCAAAATGAGTAAAAATCGCAAAAATAAAGAGTCCTAGCCAAGCCAAAAGCACGCCAGGCAAAAATGGTAGAATCACCCCAGCTAAACCAACTAGCATCAGAATCAGAGAAAGAAGAAATAAAAATATGATTTTCATTGCTCTTTCACTCTATGTTAAAACCAATCCCTCGTCAATTTAGCAAAAAATGAACCTGTGCTTGACCGAGTTGCTTGGCCGGGCCAAGCACAACGGTAGAAACTTGGCTAAACCAAGGAAAAAGGAGCTTAGCTCCTTTTATTAAATGGTTGATCTTAGGCTTCAGCTGGTTCGAATCTATCACTTTACCGCGTAGTTCTGAGTCGCAAAGTCATATTGCTCAATAAATATCTTTTTAAGCGGCATAATTGAATTCAATTCATAAAACACCAGCATTGCTTCGCGGTAATCATTTTCATCAATACTGCGGTAAGAAAGAGGCGCTAAACCATATGACAGCAATACGGCGTTGGCTGCCAGCCTGGCAGTTCTTTTGTTTCCGTCTTCAAACGGCTGAATATAACTAATGCCTAAAAGCGCAATCAAGACCTTGGCATAAGCAGTTGAAACACTGGACACTGCCTTACTAAGAGCTTCAACTGCGTCCGTAATTTGATAAATATTGTCAAGCGGCTGGTAAGCAGAACCGACGACTCCAACAAGCCCCTTCCTCAAGCCCAAACCAACACTTAAGTCTTTGACCAGAATAGCATGCAGCTCTTCCAGATTTCTTTTCGTAATTGTTTTAAACAGTTCAGAGTTCTTGCGAACAAAATTAAAAGCGTCTTTATGGTTTAAAATCATTTGCGCTTCTTTTCTGTCATGACCAACAGCTGTTTTGTTCTCCAGAATCAACTTTTCCGTATCAAGAAGAGTATAAGTATTGCCTTCTATTTTTGACGATTTCCAAGACAGCTCAATAATAAGCCGCTCCAATTCTTTTTTCTGAATTGTGGAAGACAAGCCTTTGCTCCTGCTTTCATATCTAATAGTCGCGTCATTTAAAGTTTTCAATTCGCTGTCCGTAAAAATATCTGAAGGCAAGGAGGCAAATAAATCAAAATTGTAGCAGGTTAAACCATGTCTTTTATCCGGCTCAATAGAGCAATATTCTTTTGCGTTAATTTCAGCGAATATCCTGCCAACAGCGCTTATATTATAACTTGTAGATCGCCCTGACCCTGCAGAAATCAAAATGCCCTGACCTGTCATTTCAGACAAGGTTCTTTTTATCGTAACAAGAGAAATGTCTTCTCCCGATTTAAGCATTTCAGAATAAATACCCGATGATTGCATCGTTCCTTTTTTGAGAATGATATTAATAATTTTCTGTTGTTTCTGAGATAATTTGTTCATTTTCGTATCATTTAACCATATTTATCGTATCATATCATTTGACCATATTTACCGTATCATATTGATACGATTTACGCAATTCCTCGTCAATTTAACCGAATTTGTTCCTGTGCTTAACCTCCTGTGCTTAACCAGGTTAAGCACAAACTCCCTGAATAATAAAACTGTGTCCGCCTGATTTCTATTTGAAGGGTTGCGCCTAAAACAAGGTTAAGCGCAAATAAGCGGTTGTATTTAGATTGGCGCTAATTGACGGCTGAATTCACGCTCTAACATGGCCGTAAAATCTTGAATAACGGCTTGTTGGCCTATTGGCAAAAGCGCTCTCAACTCGTTTTGAAAGTTAATTTTTTTTGCTTCCGCGATGATATATTCTTGTTCTTTCGCAATTCGTTCCTTTTGGCCGGGAGTCAGCATGCCCTTCCGCATAATAAAATACGCATCATAAAAATCACGCGGCTTTTTCCGTTCAAGCAAGGCGCCAAATATTTTTTCTTCAACCAACTCTTCTTGTGGCAGATGTAAAATTGTATAAGCCGGAACAAAGTCATTAACAATGCTATCCGTCTCGCCAAAAACTTTTTTTCCATTTCTCGTAGAAATATTTATTTCAACGCTGACCGGTTGATAGTCGCTGCCGCGAAAAGTTGCCGCTCCAAAATAGCCACCCGCTGTTTCGTTTGATTTGCTGTCAATTTCGACATGAATACCTGTCCTTTCCGTTTCAGCTAAAACTTTAATAAAAATATCTTCAATAAATTTTTTCACCGACCTCTGTTCAACTCCAAAAAGAGAAAAATCTAAGTCTTCTGAAAAACGCGGGCTGCCATACACAATTCTTAAAGCCGTGCCGCCCTTGAAAAGCATTTTATCAGCGTCGGGCAGTTGATACAATCCGCTTAAAAGAACGTGCTGAAAATATTCCCGCACGATATTGGGAAATTCACTGGTCTGATAGCGACGCGCAAGCGCAATTATTGTTTCTTTAGAAATCATTTGAGCGTTGTTTTGATAATGCTGATAAGTTTTTGATTGCCGAAAAGTTCGGCATACTGAATAGCTCTTACTTGATTGATTTTTTCTTTGCGAAAACGAGAGATTGGTTTTTGCTTTGAAAGAAGTCTTAAGTAGTTTTCGTCCACAAATGCCTTTTCAGCATCGGCGATATTAAAACTTATGCCTTGCAATTTTTGAATGTTATAACCGGTATAAGCTACTTTTTTTATCTTTCGGTAAGAAAAAATTTTACCTAATACTTTAACCTTAAACCGGCGCGTGGCTTTAGTGGTAACCGAAGTAATCTCATAGACAATTTCAGGAATGACGCCGTGATATGCCAGGGCAAATTCAAGCGAGATATAAGAGGGGCTGTAAATCTTATTGGCAATATAGAGATCCGACGGCAAAGCATCTGGAAAGGCGTAAAGTCCGCGTTTAATCTGCAAAATAAATCCTCGTTTTTTATATCTGTGGAGTAAACCTGCCACGGCAACGGCAGACACCCCAAAAAGCGCGCAAATGTTAGCCGCGGTGAAAATAAAGAGCTTTTTCTCCTTTATTTTAGAGGCAAAAATTGTCTGATTCACCAGTTTAACCATATTGTCATCTTACCGAATTGAATAAAATCAGTCAAGAGATGTCGCGTTATCAGATAAGCTTAACTTATTCTTCATAACTTTATTTCTTAATCAAGCGCTTATTATATTCAGTTTGTCAATAATTTTTAACCATCTAAGATAGTTCAGAATAAACAAATCATTATTTCACTCTATGTTAAAACCATTCCCTCGTCAATTTAACCAAAACAAACAAATGATAATGTGCTAAGCCGGGCTTCGCACAAGATAATTTGAGTTAAGCTATAGATTCAGTTCTGCTACCCTGGTCCAGTCAAGTTCGTTTAAAACCACGATCTTGTCCTGGCCGATAATATATAAGTAATCGTTGAGATAAATAGCTCTTTTAACTCCAGTTTCTGAAATTGCCTTTTTCATTTCCAAGCCATTGTTCTTGTAAGAAAAGACATAACCGCCCTCGCCCCCTGGCAAGAAAAATATCTCATGCTTTGGATCTAGTAAAAAGGCATGATGATTTGATAAAACCTCAGACCAGCCCTCTTTCAAAGTGTATTTGGCTATTTCCTTTGGATTTGAAGCTAAGCTAACGTCAAACAAAGATATCTTTACCTGCGAGTCTTCTTTACCAATACCTAAAACCAAATTATCTTTAATTGGTTCAAGATACGAAGAATAGCCAGGAATCTTTAATTCTCCGGCCATTAAAGGCTTACTTGGCTTTGATAAGTCTAAAACATAGAAAGGATCTGTTTCCCTAAAGGTAACCAGATATCCCCTGTTTCCCACAAACCTGGCTGCATAAATCCTTTCAGACAACCCTAAGCCCTGGATTGAACCAACTTGCTTTAAGTTAGCGTCAAGAACATAAACGTCATTAACAGTTGAATCAGAACTTCCTCCAAATCCCCAACCCCACCATCTCTGGCCTACGGTCATAGCTATTCTTAAATGATTATCATATTCATCCAAGCTGAATTGATTTAAAGGATGCCCGGGAATAACACCTGAAGCCAAGACTCTAAAGTCATTTAAGCCGATCTTAACTAAACCAGTCCTGTCAATCTCTCTTAAATGATCAACCATATAACTCCCAAGCCTGTTCTCCAGCTCATTTTCAAGCTTTAACCTGTCATCGTCATCAAGAGAGTTTTGATAATTAGAAACTATCACTTCCATTTCCATTATTTTGGCCTGATAACTGATATCATACCCTGCCAGCTTTTCAAGTTTGGCAATAACTGACGAAGGATAAAGATCCCTGGCTTTTTCCTTGATAAAGCCAAGCATGAAATTAACCATGTCGGCTTGGTAAGCATAAGTCAGGTAAACAGCCTGGTTGGACATGTAAACAACAGAGTTGCTGGAAGAACCCACAAAAGAAACCTTGTTTTCAACTTTGCCTGAATCAGGATTTAAAAT
>JAHIOR010000016.1 GCA_018895125.1 Patescibacteria group bacterium
AAGAGGATCAATAAAACTTTCTTTTATTTTTATCTCTTTTCTCTTTGGTTCTCTGGGCAACACCGCCTTGCTACGGCCTTTAACTTTTTGGGGCAAAGTAGTGACCGCGCCTCCTAATTGTTTGGCCAACTCTCGAGCAATGGCTTGAATTGTTTTCTGATCCCAAGGGATCCCAGCCGTTCTACCTGTCAGTACCTCTCTCCCTTTAGCTGTTAAACAATAAATGTTATGGTCAGTAAGTGTTAAATAACCTCCTTTGACCAAATACTTGCACAAGTATCCAGCATATCCAGGCGTAATCATCATTTTATCAGCTATCAGGCCTAAACTAGCCTGTTTAAGCTCAGTAAAGACTTTGATAATATTTAATTCTGTTTCAGTTAAGCCCATTTATTTATCAATTCTTATTTAAATTAAATCTAACCCCTACCACTTCTTTTTTGAATCTAATCTGAAATTTTTTTCAAAGCCCTTAAACTTTTCTCTAAACCGGCTCCAGAAATTTGCTTTTTCTTGGGTTCTTTACTAAAGCTAGATTTGAATTTGACTGCTTCTTCAGTTGGATCAATAAAAGATTCTTTAATTTCTATCTTTTGGGGTTCAATAAATCGCCTCGCCTTACTAGCCCTAACCCTAACTAACTTATCTAACCAGAACTTTGGTTCTGAAATAACTTTGGCTATTTCTTGACTTACTGCTTGACCAATTCTTTTTATATCTCTTTTATCTAGTTCTATTTTTATCTTTTTTCCTCTGGCGAACATCCGGGCAAAGAAATAGCGAGTGAATTTAGGCCTGATTATAAATGCCCTAAGTTTTTGCCAAAAATTTTTCTTTCTTCTCTTTTCTTTCATCGGTTTCTATTTATTGATAAATTTCTACATATCGCGACTCGGTTATAATACTTTCTAACTTTTCTTGATGTGAAACAAATTTTTAAAAACTTTTATTATTTTTTTAGATTGTTTTTCTAAGGGTATTATTTTTCTCTCTTTCTCTTTTTTAATTATCCTCTTTTTACGAGAACGTAATTTTAAAGGGGTCTTAATCCTCTTCTTTTGAATTTTTAAAACCTCCTTTCTAATTTTTTTCTTAGCTTTTCTTTTAAGTTTCTTGGCAATTCTGCCTCTTGTCTTTTCTCGCACCCGCCCTGAACCTGCCTGCGGTGAACCTGCTTGCCCTAAAGTTTGTTGAGGGGTCGAATCCGCCGAAGGGGTCTCCCCTTCCGGCTTCTCTTCAATTCTCTCTACCTCTTTAGCCTTCTTTTTGCTTTTCTTTTTACTCTCCTTCTTGGGGGGGATATATTTTTCGGCAGAATGTTCTTTTATTACTAATTCTTCTACTTCCTCAAATCTCTCCCGTCCTTTTTGAGTAATCTCATACCAATCCCGTCTCTCAAGTTTTTTTACCAAACCTTTTTTTAATAATTCCTCACAAAGATATCGAATATAATCATTCCCCATCTCTAACTGTTTGGCGATTAATTGAATTGAGGCTTTTTTATCGTCTTGTAAAATTTGTTTTAAAACCCTTAGTTCAGTAGTCATAATTAATTAATATTAGGCCATTGCCTTTTTAAAATGTTTAGTAGTAATTTTAAAATCTGATAGTTCTGATTTTTTCGCTCTTGACTCTTGAGCTAAAAATTCTCTAATGGCTAAAAACGAAGCTTTTCGGCAAATGGCTTCGATATCAGAACCAGTTAAACCTTCAGTGTCTTTAGCTAAACTATTCAGATTAACGTCAGAAACCAAGGGTTTTCCTTTAGTATGAATTCTAAATATCTCCTTTCTTGTTTTCTCATTGGGCTTTGGCATTTCCAAAAGAAAATCGAATCTCCCGGCTCGAAGCAAAGCCGGGTCAATTAAATCCAAACGGTTGGTCGCTCCTAAAACTACCACTCCTTTAAGCTCTTCAACGCCATCAAGTTCAGTAAGAAATTGACTGACTACTCTTTCGATTACCTGGGAATCTGTACTCCCGCTCCGGGTAGGAACTAAACTATCCAATTCATCAAAAAAGACAATACATGGAGAAGCTTGTTTGGCTTTTTTAAAAACTTCTCTGACAGCTCTTTCTGATTCTCCTATATATTTTGATAAAAGTTGGGGTCCTTTAACTGAAATGAAATTCACCCCGGCTTCCGTGGCTACGGCTTTAGCTATCAAGGTTTTACCAGTACCAGGTAGGCCATAAAGCAAGATGCCCTTGGGCGGCTTAGTTTTTGAATGATCAAAAAGTTTTTCATATTTTAAAGGCCACTCAATAGTCTCTTTTAAAGTCTGTTTTATCTCTTCTAATCCGCCAACATCCTCCCACCTGACATTAGGGATTTCTGTAAACACTTCTCGCAAAGCTGAGGGCTCAACTTCTTTTAACGCCTCGCGGAAATGATCCATGGTTACTTCCAGGCCTAAAAGTTTCTTATAGGGAATATACCCCTTTTCTCCGCCAGAGGCGGATCCGCCTTGGGCGGAAAACTCAATCTCTGGCAATACCTTTCTCAAGGCTGACATAGCGGCTTCTCGGGCTAAAGCTTCTAGATCTGCGCCGACAAAACCATGGGTAATCTCGGCCAGTTTTTCTAAATCTACAGTTCTGGCCAAAGGCATGCCCCGAGTATAAATTTCTAAAATTTCTTTTCTTTCGTTTTTATCAGGAATTGGCACGCTAATCTCTCGGTCAAACCGTCCTGGTCTTCGCAAAGCTGGATCTAAAGTATTAGGAATATTGGTAATACCAATGACCACTAAATTACCCCTTGACTCTAAACCATCCATTAACGCCAAGAGCTGGGCCACCACTCTTCTCTCCACCTGCTTTTCTCCGCCCATATCTTCTCTTTTGGGAGCAATAGCGTCAATTTCATCAATGACTAAAATCGCTGGAATATTAGCTTGGGCTTCTTCAAATACTTCTCGGAGTCGGCCTTCTGATTCGCCATAAAATTTTCCCATGATTTCCGGGCCAGAGATAGAAGTAAAATAAGCATCTGTCTCATTAGCCACGGCTTTAGCAATTAAGGTCTTGCCACAGCCAGGTGGGCCATAAAGTAAAACTCCTTTGGGAGCGGAAACACCTAACCTTTCAAAAACTTCAGGATATTTTAAAGGCAGCTCAATCATTTCTCTAATCTTGCCAATTTCTTTTTTAAGCCCGCCAATATCTTCGTAAGTTACTCCCACTCCTTTTTTTGTTATTTTTCCCGCCCCTTTAATTTTAACAAGAGTGTCCGAAATAATTAATACTGCGCCCCCAGGGTCAGTCTCTTCCACTAGAAAATCCTGGCTTCTGGTGCCAAAAAAGGTCACTCTTATTTTGTCATTTTTAGTTACTGGTGTCCCATCCAAGAGTTGGGCCAAATATTCTCTATCCTCTTCAGTTGGTAAAGAACTAGTTAATGTAATGGGTGAAAGCACTACTGTCTTTGCCTGGTTATAAGCTACTTTTTGAACTTTTACCTTTTCATCCAAGCCTATCTTGGCATTTTCTCTGGTTATGCCGTCAATTTGAATAATTCCCTGGCCGCGGTCTTCGGCAAAAGTGGGCATCAGTTTTATGACTGTCTTTTTTTTACCAGTTACTTGGCAAACATCTCCGATTTCTAAATTAAGTCTTTTTAATTGATTAGGGTCGATTCTGCCTATGCCTCGGCCCACATCTCGGGCTCGAGCTTCAGCTACCTTTAATAATAATTTCGCACCTGTTTCAAAATTTGAAGGCATGATTTTTAAAATTTAGAAATTTAGGTTTGCGGTTACTCCCATAAATATTCTTTTCCTTCTTTCCTAAGTTTAGCCCTGGCTTTATTAATTAATTGGGCGGATTTTTTAAGGCCTAAACCCTCAACCATCTGCATAAG
>JAHIOR010000017.1 GCA_018895125.1 Patescibacteria group bacterium
AGTTTCGGCCGCGACAGCGCCGATAAAAATACTAATAAGAAGAATAATGAAAAGTATTTTTTTAATCATTTTTATTTTTTATTAGAACAATATTGGTTTAATGCATTAGCTAAGACAGGCGGAGGATGTTATTTTTATTCCTCTGATGTACAGCAGAAAAAGTCGTCCTGCCAGCACTGTTTCACCGGCGACGGCCGCACGTCCTTGCATCTGAAAAGAATCTCTCCTTGTTTTCCCTTAAAAAGATCGTCTGGTTTTAGTATATCACATTTCTTAATGTTGTTTATCGCTTCTCTTTGAAGAATCATCAGGGCGTCAAATTCCGAGCCGCACACGCCTAGTCCAGCGGCGCAAAAACAATGTTTTGATATGATAGGATGTTTGCAGAAATCGCCAAATATAGTAAAGGTATCCGGCTTCGGGAATTTTGTCCTATCTTTCTCAAAGAAATCTTCTATATTTTTATGGGCTGTTTCAACTGCCATTCTATTAGCCGTGATGCTTTGAACAAGACTTGTTATTAAAGCAAACGGACAGGCCTCGCCCTCGCAATCCTTATTAGTATCGCAAACTTTAATGGTCTTGTTCCAGCCAACGCTGCAGATTCCCCGCTGAGAGCAAAAAGAAGAGCAACTATTATTAATACTACTGTAACACGCTGAAAGACACCATGTTGCATTGTAATAAAACTTGCCCGCCCCAATCGTAGTCGTGCCGCTAGTAAGTCTAGTGCAGTCTGTTTTTGGTATGCTGCCGCTGCCGCTGTTCTGGTGACAAGAAGAATAGATGCAGCTGTATCCGGTTGAGCAGGACGACGGCGCGTTGTCGTCGCATTGATTCTCGTCTATTAAGTCGCAATCGGATTGGCAGTTTACGGGCTTACAATCCTCATTGCTTATTTGAATAAGCCTGGTGGCTGTTTGATGCGCCTGAGCTGAATTGTATAAGACTTTGTCAACTTCTAAAAGAAGATTGCTAACGCTGATAAACGACTGATCCATTAGACTTCCCACAGTCACCATTTTACTTAAAGGGCAAATTGTGATTTCTGCCTGGGCAGAAACGCTTTTTGGGCCAAAGATAATTGCCCCGAGCAGTAAAATCAGGACTAAAAAAGTTTTCTTATTAGAAATTAATTTCATTCTATTGGTAAACGTGATTTTTTACGAACTGATAATGTATAGGATAGGTTAAGTTGAAATTGGCATTTCTGCTACAAGGAATAGCGTAAAAAGTAACTGCCTCGCAAAGCCTTTCTTCGTAGAGATCGGCTCCATAACTGTAAAAACAGCGCGGGGTCTCGTTGAATATTCCAGGATAACTCGTATATTGCGGCCAAAGAGAAGATATTCTGTCTACAAGAGCGTGGCAGGCTTCATGGATCAAAATATACCTGGCATTTGCCGCCCCTAAAGGAAAAAATTCAATCCATGTTCCATGGTAGTATCCCCAATAGTTGTAGAGGCCTGCAGGATTGTACCTCAACTCTAAAGTTCCACCCGAACAAACTTTTGAAGCATAAGTTGGATAGCTTGAAACAAGAAAGGCAATCGCAGACTCTAAATCTGCCTTATAAGTTGGATTTGCAGACCAGCTTTGGTCGAAAACAAAACATCCTGTTGGCGGGCTACCAATGGCGATACTGACAGACGCTATGCCTGTTTGATTAGAAACTCCAGCTGGAGTAGCTTTTACTTTAATTGTATCTATAACCAGTGAATTTTGAAATCCTGTCGTGTATATTTGTCTGTAGGAAAAAGTAAAAGGATTTCCTGGAGATATTTCTACAGGAGGGGTCGGTATAGAAGGATTTAGATTAGGGCAAGGGATTGAAGATCCCTCCTTTGACACTTTACACTCGTATTGAAATTGAATGTTTGTCAATTTTTGTTGTTTAGCAGTAATAGTGATTCTGTATTCAGCAGAAAAAGGTAATTGGCTGTTCTGGAAAGGCCCGCTTGGAACCGGTGTTTTTGTAACCCCGATATGCGGATTCTCCGGCGGTCCGGGCGGGGTGCCGGGCGTTGTTATCGAATCATCGATATCGCGATCTCTTTCCAGTTCAAGTTGGTAAATTGCCATTCCCATATTTTCTGACATATGGAGTACAAGGTCTTCATCTAAATCGCAATAAAAAGTTAGAGGATGTTTTTTAGAGCTCGTATCGTCAAAAAACTCTTTTTTTTCAATTCCTTCCATATCCTGAATTCCAAGAAAAGTCTTAAGATCCATAGGAGAGGGCAAGCATTCTTTAAGCAGGCTTCTGGCCGCGATAAGCTTAACCATGGCGATTTTAGCGTCTATGCTTGCTATTAATAACGGTTTCCAAGCTGTTTTCAATCTGACTTGGACGGCTTTAATTTTATTTTCTTGGGCTTGAATCTCGCCTAGGTTCGGGCAAAGGTCTATTTTGTCTGCAGTTCCTCCTAAGAGGTCTTTACATCCAAGGCCGGAGCATTGATTGTCACACTCTGATTTAAGATTTGAACACTTGCATGATTGAAGAAGAGTTTGCAAATAAATTGACTCATTTTCCAATTCCTTAACCAAATCCTCTACTGGCTTAGAAAGATCAACTGGTTGGATCAAGGCAGATGTTTTATTTAAAACATCGTCTTCCAGTTCTCCTATTGGCAGTTCCCAGTAAGAAATAACGCGTTGTTCCGGAGGAATAAGCGGTGCCAAACCGGGACCGGAAATTGTCGGAACATTGGGCAGTCTGGTTATAGTCAGATTAGGATTAAGAAAATTTAAGATAACAAAAGAAAGAAGGAGAATCCCCAATCCCGTAAAGCTAGCATAAATTTGTTGTTTGGCAAAAAATGTTTTGCCAGGATTGCCTCCGGAGAAAAAGTAAATAATACCTCCATAAATTAAAGACAATAAAGAAACCATTGATCCGACAATCAGAAGGAAATAATACAGATAGTTTACAAAAGAAGTAAAATCGCTTGGGCTGGGCACTCCCGGAATTACAGGAAATTTTGTTTCAAAAGCAAATGCCAAAATTGGGAGCAACAACAAAAAGGCGCCGAACAGATAACCTACCTTTTTTAAAAATCTTTTTTTGTCCATTATCAACAAAATATTTTGTTTTAAATTAAGCCTCATCTGTGAGCGTTTTGTAAACCAGATATGTCCAGAAAGGGATCCAGCCGATATAAACAATAACTTCTCCAAGCATGCATAAGATTGGTCTTAACAAACGGCCGTATTTTCCGGCTTTGGCAGCAATCTTTTTAGCCTTTTCTGCGGCTTCTCCTGCTTTTTTTGCTATCTTTTCAGCTTTTTGTCCAGTACTCTCTGGCGCTGGCGGAGTAATTCCGGTTTTATAAAATATCCATATGCCAATGGTTGCTATGCCGATAATATCAGTGATGAAAAAATCATCAAGAGCAAAACAAATAAGAACAATGCCAACCAGATCAAGCAGAATGGCTAGGGGTAGCATAATAACTCCCTCCGGGCTTAGAAGACTAGAGCCTGTTTTAACGCTTTTGGCAATTTCGATTTGAGATTCGTCTTCTTCGTCCTCGTCCTCATCTTCATCTGTTTCTTCGGCCGCTGCTGCTTCTTCTTCCCCTTCTTCTCCTTCTCCTCCTCTTTCTTCCCCCTCCTCTTTAGTCTTTTTTGTCTCTTTTTCTTCGCCGGTCGCCTCTTCAGAATCGGCGTCTTCAGCATCCGCTTTCTTTGGCTCTTTTTCATCTGCTGGTTTTAGAGATTCTTTCTCGCGGGCAGCCAATCTCTCTTCAGAAACAGGAATGTTTTTCCCGGGAAGATTGCTTTTGGGCGGAGATGGCGGGGTTGGTTTTATTGCCATGTTATTCGTTTTCTTCCAGTTTAGCTTTTCTAATCTTTAAAATTTCTTCAGGCGAAGTGGTGATGATTTGATCTTCAGCGTAAGAAGCGACTATTCTGATGGCAACGTGTTTTTGGCCGGCAATAAAAACTCCCTCGCCAATGCCTGATTCCAATAAAAGTCCTTTTTCCTGCTCGGTCAAATTAAAAGTTTTTTGAACCTGATTCACCACGGCCGGACTTTGTTTAAGCAATAGCTGTAAAGAAGAGTTGGCAACAATGGCCAGGCCATAGTCTGATTGTAAAAAGTCGCCGACATCCTGGGTGATTGTGGTTACTCCCAGCCAGTATTTTCTGGCTCTTTTAGCCATGCCAAACAAGAAAGAAGCTCCGTCCGCAGACTGCATCAGCCACCAGGCTTCGTCAATCAAAAGCATTCTCTTTTTTAGCTGGGACCGGATTTTATTCCAGATATATCTCATAACCACAAACATGGCCATTGGCCTAAGCTCGTCTTCCATGTCCCTGATGCCAAAAACAATCAGGCTTTTATCTAAAGAAAGATTACTGGGCTGATTAAAGAAATTAGAATAGGTTCCTTGGGTAAACTTTCTCAATCTTATCACCAAAGAATCAGCGCCTTCCATGGTTTCCAAAATTGATTCCAAATCAGACATGATCGGCGTGTTCTCCTGCCACTTGCTGGGATCAGACCGAGGCGTGATGTCTTTAGAAGCGTAAGTTTCAGTTAAAGCCCGGTCAATAATAGCATCTTCTTCCGCACTTAAGCCGCCAAACATAATCCTTAAAAGCCCAACTAAATTGATAATATTTGACCTTAAGACGTCTTCCGGATCTTCATCTTCTCTGGGTGTTGCTAAATCAAAGGGATTAATATGATTATTAGAACTCAGAGAAATATTAAAAAAAGAGCCGTCAACAGAGTCAGCCAAGAATTTGTATTCGTTTTCCGGGTCAATAACAATAGTATCAACTCCGGTCATTAAGGCTCTTAGGATTTCGATCTTGCAAAAATATGAATTATGAACAAACATTCCTCCGTTGCCGGCAACGAACACGCCATTATCAACCATTAAATCGTAAACGTATTTTTCGTTTTTATTCTGGAGTTTTTCAATTTTAGTAATCGGGTCCCAAAAGAGATCGCTATTCGCCAACAGTTTCAGTTGTGATAATTTTTCTTCAACTGCGGGAATTTTTTCTTGTAATGTTTTTTGGCAATTTTCCCAAACATTTTGCGCCGCTGTCTGAATCAATTCATAGCCGGTATTTTGTTGGACACAAGTAGCGATTGCTGGTTGGAGCGAACGGTCGAATGATTTTATCGGTAAATCCATTTCTGAAAACCCAGAATGAACCAATTCTTTTAAATAGAGCGGATCATAGGTTTTTCCAGAAACCACTTCAATTATCTTCAAGGCATTAACCATTCCAGGCTTAACACCTCTGTTTTTAACCACTCGCCAGCTTTGTCCGAGCGTCTGCCAGAGCGCTCGGTTTAGTTTTTTGTCATTTTTACCAATATCAATAATTATCGCCAATGACGGCAGCTCACTCAAGGTTTTATAGGTAGCAGCCAGGTTTTTAAAGCGTTCAATTCTGTTTTCAATAATGGCGATCATCTCGTTGATTTTGTTCGGTGACGGATTGTAGTGTTTTCTCTTAAGATTAGAAATATCCTGGATATTATGCAGTTGATAACCGAATAAATCGTAAATTTCTTTAAAAATCATGTCGGCATTCGGTATAAGGTCAACATTTGTATTGCCGTTTTTACCGATAGTTTTAGCAAGTGATTCTTTTTTTCGAGTAGAAATAAAGTTAATATTTTTAGCGAACTTTTCGAGATTATCTTGTCCGGAGATAGAAATTTTCCAATATGTTCTTTTCCGTTTCCAATTTGAATTAGTTGCTTTTTTTCTGGTTTTTGAGATTCTGGCGATAATGCCAAAATAAAGCAGGAGATAGGCAATTTCAGAAATCAATCTTTTAGATTTAGACACGGCAGTGATTTGGTGCGATTCAACCCCTCCATCGCCCTCAAAGTAAGCGACTAAAAAATTAGCGATGATTTTTTTATCGGCATTAAATAAGAAAGAAGGGACGGTTTTTTCTCCGGATTTGCCGGAAACGCCGATTTGTTTCAAAAATTTAACAAAAGGCCTTTCGGCAATCATTAATCCTTTGTTGACGAAAAAGTGCAAAACGCCAATTTTTTTGAGGCATTCGCCCAAATCAGTTAAAAATTCTTTATCTAAATTGGCGATGCTGACAAAATTCTTTGCAAAGCAACCCTCAGCGATAATATAGCCAAGAATTCTCGCGAATGCTGGACTGATCGGGAATATAGCCGGTAAAGAACTTTGTCCGCTTTTGGAAGTTATCCTTAACTTATTTATGTCCGTTTCGGTTAGGTTTATCTTTAGCAATTCTAAAATCTCCAAGAAATATTTTATCGGCATCAATCTTTTATTTAGGTATCTGGGTAGATATGTTTTAAGTTTGCCGTCAGCAGCGTTTTTAAGGAATTGATAATTCGCCGAGATTATTTTGCTCGCGCCGCGGATATAGATTCTATCAGAATTTTTTAATAATTCCAGTAAATTAAAATTGAGTGTTGGATTATCAGTTGCCTGAATTTCTCTTGCCAAAGGGACACATTGTCCGACTTTTACTTCGGATCCTTTTACAACCTCAATCGCATTGTTTTTAAGGATTACAAGATTATGGTCTTCGGTGGTAGTGATTTCGCGTCCGCTTTTAGTTGTGAATTTATAGAAAACATCAGACGCTTTTTTTCTGGCAGCAACCGTTGCTTTAGACCAGCCGCCTTTGAGGTTTTTATCAAAACTGTAAACCTCAATATCTGGATTTATTACTCCCTCAATATCGTCTTCTATTTGAGTGGCACCATTCTTTTTAATCAACTTTTCTGTCAGAGGCCCAATTGCTGTTAGTTGGATATGATTTCCCTGTTTTACTAAAACGGGTTCTGAACCCTTTAGGCTCTTACCGGCGCCGCTTTTTGCGAACACGAGAAGGTTTGCATTCTCCAGGGAGAATCTGTCAAAAAGTATCAAAGAATTATTATGTCTATTAATGCCGTAAAGAATGCCTTCGTTAGAACTCAGGTCAAAAGAGACAAAAGGAAAACTAGAAGAAAGCGGGCTGGTGTTCATTGGTGTGTGAACCTGGAGCAAGTCCATGCCGTAGGGAGAGGAAGAAATAAAACCTTCTTTTTGCTGGAAAAGCGCGGGCTTGACGTAAATTAATCTGCCCTCGAGAAGAGACCTTAAAGTCAGCTCAATGTCTCTTAACTGTTTGTCAGTATCAGCATAAACCGTGATGTACAGGCCAAAGCTGAACATTTTTTCCTGGGCAGTTTGCAAACCGTCTCTAAGAGCTTCCATGTCCTGAAAAGCAGTTTCTAGAACTGGGTCTCGAATCAGGCCTTTTTCTTGCCGTTCCATTAATTCCGCCTGGACCTCGGTTACTTTTTTACGGAGCTGTCTTAAAATTAGACCGGTGTCAATCGGGTGAATAAAAAAAGCAATATCCATTGGCGTATCCAGATTGATAACTGGAGAAAACCAGCCAGTTGAAAGATATCTTGGATATGAGAAAACGAAAAATGATTTGGCTAGTTTTTCGCCGACTTTTAAAAAGGCTTGCTGGATTTCAATTGACGAGGGAGAGATAAAATCCCTGACATTAAGAGATTCAGCTTCAAAAATCTTCTCTGGTATTTTTCTTTCTTTTTTGAAAAAAGGAATATCCATAACAGTTAGTAAACAAGCTGGTATATTATTTGTGTTATATTTTTAAGATCCCTGAATAAGTTCCGGTGGGATTTCCGGATAATAACCAATTTCTGCTTCTCTGGGATGATGAATAGACCAGAAAAACTCAATCAATTCCGGGGTTGATAATGGGATTGCCTGCAGTTCCATTCTTTTTAATCCCAGGGCTAAGAATTCCATTCTTTGCCAGAGCTGGGATTTGCATCTTTGGAACTGTTCTTCGGTTAGAGATGGTATTTTCGGCATTTTAAGCACGCTATCAGATCCTCTGGCTCCTTCAGATTCCAGAATTGTATAGGGAATAACCAGGAAAAATGTTTTACTCATAATTGAGCCCCCCTCGATCAATCCTTTAACAAAATCATAGTAGCTGGTAGTTTGCATTTTCAAAAGCTCATTAGTCTGTTTATCCTCGAGAGTTTTTATCTGATCTAAATAATTGGTGATATTCATTTTTCTTGACTGGATGATAATCTGGACAGAGAAATCAAGAGAGTTTAAAAGATTTTGAAACTGATAAATGATGGTTTCCTGCTCTTCGATTGATTTTAAAGCAAAATTCAAAGAGGAAATCATCAAAATCCCCCTCAAAGCTTTGTTCTTTAAGACAATAACGCCTTCTCTGATTTGGTCGATTTCTAAGAAATCTTGGGTAGATGATTTTGACATACAGTTACTTTTTTGTTTCTACGATTGACGAGACGCGTCCTAGTCGGCTTTTTTTAGCTACTCTAAGTTCCGTAGATAAAGGTTCGGGTTTGACCGGAGAACTTTTATCTTCGAGCTTTTGCCAGACAATTCTAGGCGGCAAATCTTTCCTTTTCCAAAGATAAATTCTTGAAGAAAAGGAGTAAAGAATAAAATTTCCCAAAACCACTGGCAATGACCGGCCGCCGACTCTGACAAAACCCAGGGCAATGGCGCCAACCGTTAATAGGGTGCTAAGAAAAGCAAAAGCAAGGAAATTAGTCTTAGCAAGGGCAGCGTAAAGAATGACAATGCCGACACCAGCTCCGCCCATTAAGGCAAACTGTTTGAAAGTCAAAGGCCCGGCAATCTTGCTTTCTTTTTCAATAAATTGGGGAACTTGAAATCTCATACTCTACTAATTACGAATAAAAATGATTTGTAATTCGTAGTTCTATTCAATTTGTTCTAAATAAGAATCTGATTTCTCCGGCTTTGTTTCTTTAGTTTCTGAAGTAGGAGCTTCGATCTGTTCTTGAGTTTCCTCGGCAGTTTCTATTTTATATAGGCTGGCTAAGCTTTGTTTGACCGGGAAAAAGACAAATCTGTTTATTTCCTGGAATATTTTTTTAGCTATGTCGTCTTTCAAGCCCACCTCTTTTTTAAGAGATTCTTTAAAGTCTTCGGGAGGCAACAATCCGAAAAGAACATTCCTAATTAAAGCAGATATTTGGGTGCCTCTTTCGTCTAATACATCATTTTCTTCAAGAACCTTTAAAACAACTTCCTGTGTTTCATTTGCCATAAAAATCTCCTTTATGTCTTCCGGCAATCCCAGTAAAAGTTTTCTTAATTGTTCTTTTGTATAGTCTGCCATAGTTTATAAACGATTATTTAGAAATTAATTGTTTTTCCCCTGTCTTTAATTACAAGATGTTCATCGACTGGTATTTCCTGGCTCATTCGCAGATTAACTTTTTTCCCGTCCACGTAAAACTCTAGTTTAGATTTAATGCGATCATCTGTCCGTCTGATCATCTGCTGGCCGGTCAAAGGATGCTTAAAATCTTGATATGGGTGGTTCCCAATTTGTTTGCCGCCAGGTATGACTCCTCTCGCCCCTGACTTATGGCTTGAATAATCTATTATAGATTGGGTGTATGTGTATCCCGTCTGGCCCTTGAATACCACGTCATTTACAGGCGGTGGTGGCGGCGCTGGCGAACCGCTAAATTGTCCGCCAGGCGGAGGCATTTTTCTTGAAGCTTCTTTTCCTGCCGGAACCGCTAACCCAGATGGCGTTTGCACAAAACGAGGCGCTCCACTCACTGGGCTCGGCGGTGTTGGTGATGCTTCTGGCCCCGGTCCTCCCGGCCCTGGCCCTGGCCCCGGCCTTCCTTTTTTTCTAGCGATAAAATCATTAACTTCTTTCAGGTCTGCAAAGGGTTTTTTAGTCTCAGGATTTGTCGACGGGGGAAATGCCTGCTGATTTAACATAAAGGGAGCTCTTAACATTTGCGGATTATCTATGGCCAAGTTTTCTGCGCCAATTCTTTCTATAGCGTCATAAGTGAATTTACTCGAGACTTCCGGGCCAAATTTTTCATCTATCTTGGCAAGGTGATTGACATTTTTATCCCTGGCAAATATGTCTTGGATAACAGGATTATTCATTGTTTCTGGGGACAGCTTGGTAACAGCATCCATGTCCAGGCCCCTTACGGTTTTTTCAAGCGACCATAATTGACCAAGAGCTTGATAACCATTGTCTGTTTCCCCGGCCCTAATAATGTCTTTAGTAGTTCTTCCAAAGCCAAGACTGGTTCTCCAATCTGTCCCAAATTTACGAGATAAGTCATTATCCAACCATTTATCGCTTTCGTTCAACTTAGTTCTGTCTTTTTCGGCCAGAGTGTTCAACCTTCCTTGTATTTTTGCAAGTTTACCTTTTTCCTCGCCCGGCTTAGTTAAAAAGTGCTTCCAAACAATATCATCCATGGCTGAGGACGGGTTGTCAGAAACAATTCTTCTTAAATGGTCTGGAGACAATCTAACCGCTGCTTGTTTGGCTTTTCTTTCAAAGCTCGGATCAGCTTGTCTTGTCTTGAATAATCCCACATCTCCTTTTTCTTCGGAAATTTTAGCTAAAACAGCAACCATTCTTTGATCTCTGTTTGCTATATGGAGCGGATCATTCGCCCAAAGCATTGCTCCAGTAAGGTCATCGTTCTTAACCATACTGGTTAAGGTCTTATCTTTCATTAAATCGTCAATTCCCGATGGTATTCCAGCTTTTAGTTCTTTGGCTTTCAACGCTAATTGCCTGCCTACCCAGGATTTTGAGCCAGCCATTTGGTCAATAAGACCGCCCTTGCCTCCTATTGTTTCAGAGGAAAGTACTTCCCTGCCGATCCTTTGTGTTCCTTTTTTTGCCTGGCCTATGGCTCCGGTTCCTTTTTTCCAGCTGCCTACGGCAGACTTGCCCAAACCCTTGGCGGTAGCAATAATAGCCGTGGCGCCAATAGCGCCGCTTGATAAGCTGGTTAAAAACCCAAGGAAAAGGAAAATCAAAACCACGCCATAAACAAGCATACTGCTCAAAATTGGGCCTATACCCACAAAATTACTCCAGGCGCTTGGCGCCGGAGCAATGATGATAGCGTCAGCCTGATCTAAAAGATGCCAGGAAAGGTATAGAAAAAAGGAGGCTGGAACGCCGATAAAGCACCATTGAATGAATTGCTGCCACCATTGTTTGTAATATGAGCTAGCTTTGGGAAAAACATTGGCAAAGAAAGCCAAAGGAGAAACAATCACCAGCGCCCAAATGGCAACATATCTTGTTAAAAAGAGAAAAGCGTAGAGTAAAAAGAAAAACCCGGCCAAAAGATTAAAAATAGAAATAGTCGCGGCTTCGGCAATTATTTCAAGGCTGATTGATTTGCCCCAAGAACCCCCTAGCTTATTGAGAGTGCTAGAATAATGAGAACCGCCCAAGTTGGTGATGGCGGTGAAATCTCCGGTTGCTCCCAAAAAGAAGTTCATAATGATATTGGAAGCGTCAACAATTATTCCGGCAATCACCGGAGTAAAATTAACCAAAAGAGCCATGGCCAGCAACCGCGGCAATGCTTTTTTAGCGCCGTATTCATCAAGCTGCAAAGCAGTTGCCAGTCCGATAAAAACCAAAGCCAAAGTAAATCCCAAATTGGCAAAATCCCTGACAATGGGCCAGCCAACATCAACAATTCCTCCTGAAGTGTAGGGAACGGTGATGAGAGAAGGACTGATAGCAATAACAAGGAGCAATCTGCATATGAAAAGTATTGCAGAAGTATACAGCACTACAAGTTCAAGAATAACCGCAATTCCCGAAAAAGCAATATTCGCGGCCAGGGCGCCAATCCAAGCCTGGGCTTGATGCAGGGGTAAAACCAGGCCAGCGACAATAAATATAGAAACTAAAACCTTTATTAAAAGAGAATACTTCTTTAAAAATGAGTTTTTCATATTTTTTAATTCGCAGAATCAAACTTGCTTTAATTCGCAGAATCAAACTTGCTTTAATTCGCAGAATCAAACTTGCTTTAATTCGCAGAATCAAACTTGCTTTAATTCGCAGAATCAAACTTGCTTTATTATAGCATAAACTCTGTAGCAATCCATACTTGTGTATTCAATCTAGGTTTTGAATTCTACGGTTCCCAAGCCTTATACAGGCTCCATATTAAGCTTCTATTTCTATTTACCGCTTCTATCTCCATTTGCTGTCCCTGTTCCCATTCGTTATTTTTATTTTCATCCACGATCCCCACTTCATTAATTAATAACTTTTCCGTTAAATCACAGCGATAGCGGTAATATTACGTGATTAAGTTAATTTAAAATACTTCCTTAACTTAATATCGTTGCCAAGGCTTTCAGCAATAATCAGTCTCAAATTTTCTTCTTTGAGTCCGAAGAAATCTTGCAATAACTCTATTTCCGCTGCGCAATCAAAAGGATGAACCCAAACACTTTTTTGCAACAGAGAAAACCCTAATTCTTTCAATTTCCCCCGAAAGGCATCGCGATGCATTTTCTTTAACTCAGAAATGTCAAAAATGACTATTCGCCATTTTCTATCCCATCTTTTCGGTTTCTTGATTTCCAATTCATTTATTTGCCGATAACCCGCTTTTTTCTTACCCTCGTAAGTTAGATTAATGTAAATTTGCTTTCCCTGTTTCCTAAACTCAATCAAACCTTGCCTGCGAAGATTATAAAAAGCGTCATAAACCTTCCTCTTTGGATATTTTTTCCACCTTTTATTATAGCCATTGATTAAACTTCTCGTAAAAGAAGGTGAGCTTGCGGCAACATAAACCGCACCAGCAATTAATAACCAATAGAGGATGTCTTTGGTTATTTCGCTCTTCGGTTTCTTAAAATAATATTTATATTTCCTTACACCCATTATTTAATTTTACCGTAGAACTAATGCGATAGCAATAGAATTACGGGATATAGTTTTGGAAAAATTGAAGTAAAGCTGATGATCTTTACAGGGGATATATTCACCGGTAGTTACGAGGATTGCTGTGGATAAAAGTTTTAGCTAGCAAAAGTTTTAGCCAGCCCCAGCCAATTTTCAAGACTTAGGGATTCAGCTCTGGTATCTAGCCTCAATTTATTTTTTAAAAGCCAATCCTTAATCTGACTTTTTGGCAACCCAAGTCCGGAAGCCAAGTTGTTAATTAGCTGTTTTCTGGGTTGGGAAAAACCAGCTCTAACAATTTTAAAGAATAAGATTTTATCAAACTTTAATTCTGGGTTTCTTGGTCCTAGCCTGATAATAGCCGAATCTATCTTAGGTTTTGGCCAGAAAGCTTGTTTGGAAACATAATCGACAATTTTAGCATCAGCATATATCTGAACAGAGACAGCTAACAGGGTCATATTTGGAGGTTGGCTGCAAATTCTTTGGCCAACTTCTTTTTGTACCATTAAAACCATTAATTCAGGCTTGTTTGCCAGCTCTAAAAATCTTCTGATGATATGGGTAGCTGCATAATAAGGGAGATTGGCAATAACTTTGTAGTCTTTAAAATTCTCAAAGCTTGTTTTTAAAGCATCGCCAACAACGATTTCAATATTTTTAAATCCTTGGAGATTATTTTTTAAATCAGGAACCAAATTTAAGTCTTTTTCAATAGCAATCACTTTGCCCGACTTTTGAGCCAGTTCTTTAGTCAGATCACCCAGCCCAGGCCCGATTTCAATTACCAGATCTGTTTTTTCAAGATTGCCGGCATTAATAATTTTATTAATGACGTTTTTTTGCCTTAGCCAATGCTGACCAAGCTGTTTTTGGGGCTTGATAATCTGTGGATTGCCTAAACTTTTTAGGCCTTGACCTGATGGTTTTTTCATGATATTTTGTTTAATAGCGAGTACGATATATCGGGCGTCCCGCCCGTTATAGCGTCAAACTACTAAAAAAGTTCACTATTTGGTATCTTTTTAGGAAAATCTCCAGTTTTTCCAAGCTGGGGAAAAAAAATGCTTGTAAGCTGATGAAATTAACGAAGTTAACGGGATCTCGACAAGACCCCTTGTTTTATTGTGGTTGTTTTGCTTTTGCCTTGCTTTTAATTACTCCCATTCTTGGCGTGCCTGTGTCTAATAATATCTTCTCAACCGGATTATCTGAGGAAGCTTCTAAAGGCAATTCCAATTCACATCTTGCCCTAGGACCTTTTACTGGCGTCTTCCAATCGCCAGATTTTTATTTAATCCAGAGAAATAGTTTTAAGGCCATGCCACCATCAGGAACAATTAAACCTCAAGTTTTAGCTACCTTGTCTGAGAATGAAGAAGATCTGACTGGCGATCGCAGCGGCATTGTTGAATATATTGTTAAGGCCGGGGATACTCTTTCGTCAATTGCCGATCAATTCGGGTTGTCTTTAGAAACAATTCTTTGGGCCAATAATTTAACCAAAAACTCAACTGTAACAATTGGCAAGAAACTGGTTATTCTGCCAACATCTGGAACCATGCACATGGTTAAGGCTGGCGAAACTCTGGGTGAAATTGTTAAGAAATATAAGGGCGATTTAACTCAAACCATTAGCTTTAACGATCTAGATAATGAAAACCAGGTTTTTATCGGAGACATTGTTGTTATTCCCGGAGGAATTTTACCGCCCAAACCAGTAGTTGCAGTCAAGCCGACGCCGGGTTTAGCGCCAACAACCGCTGGTTATTTCCTTTGCCCGGTTTCTTCTCCTTGTCGGATTACCCAGGGATTGCATTGGTATAATGCTATTGATTTTAGCCATGGTAAATGCGGTGAACCGATTTATGCAGCTGCTTCAGGCATAGTTCAAAGGGCCAAGACAACTACTTTAACTTCAAGATGGGCTTTTGGAGGTGCTGGTAACCATATTAGTATTTCCCATCCAAACAATACAACCACTTTTTACGGCCATCTCTTAAGCGTTGTTGTTAATGTAGGCGATCAAGTTTCCAAAGGACAAGTCATTGCCTATATGGGAGGCGCTCCGGGCACCCCTGGTGCTGGCAGGTCAACTGGCTGCCATTTGCATTTTGGGATAACCGGAGCCAGTAATCCCTTTGCCAGATAGATAGTTTTTTTGTTAACAACAGCGTTACCCGCTGTTTTTTAGTTAGCGTTTGCAGTTTTGGCAAACAGCAGTTTCCGGGATGGCTTCCAGCCTTTCTTTGCTTATTTCCTGATGGCAGGTTTTACAGGTGCCATATTCCCCCTTTTCCATGCTTTCCATCGCCAGATTTATTTGTTGTAATTTTGTTTCTAAAGTTCTTTCTATAGAGATGAGATTTTCATATTCTTCAACCTCATCAGCCTCTTCTTCAAGATTGCTTCCTTGAAAATTAGGAAAGCGGGCTGCCCAATCGCTTTTCAAATTCTTCTTTTTGTCAGCAAAAGAATCCAGCTCTTTTATCAGACCCTGTTTTTCTTTTTCAAGTCTGGTTTTAATCTTTTCAATAAATTCTTTTTCTATCATAAATTGTTTATTATTTTTTTATTCTGTTATTTGGTTCGGATTAGATCCATTGTTTTAGTCATAATTTCTCCAGAAGAAGTAATGATCAAATAATCCTGGTAAACAGACCAACAAATTCCAAGATTGCTTTCTTTAAAGGAAAGATAGCGAAAGGCAGTGCCAGCATAAGCAGCTTGTTTAAAAGAGGTAGTAACCAGGGTAGTTTGTTTATTTAGGATAACAAAGAGATTATTAAGGTCTGAAGGCATGGTTGGTTCCCAAGAATTTAGCAGGCTTAAAGCGGAATCTTTGTCTTTGGTCTTAATAACCAGGCCAAAGCCTTGTTTCAAGTTATTTTTACCGTAAATATAGAAGTCAAAATCTTTAATTTCGTCAGAAATAGGAGTGAAAAAGTTCTCCGGGAGTCCTAATCCAAGTTCCCCAGCCAAGCTTTTTAGTCCCCAGAATTGGTCATTTTTTTTAGGCAGGATCTCATAAAATTCAGGATCAGAGCTAGTCAAAATAATGTCATTAATGGCTTGTCTGAGTTGTTCTTGGGTATTTTCTTCCTGGCCAAGGTCAACAATTTTTATCTCTTTAACTGCAATAATTGGTATGGGTGGAATTTCCGGACTTATAGATTCTGTTGGCGATGGGGTGGGAGATTCAGGAGACGGAGATAAGGGAACAGATGCTGATGGAGACGGAGATGGCTGGGGAGTTGGTTTTTTTCTTATCACCAGATACCAGTATGTAAAGCCGATTAAGAAAAGAAAAGCAAAAAACGAAAGAACAATAGCAGTTCTGACCAGAATCTTTTTCCAAGGAGAAATTTTTCCTATTCTAGAAGATATTTCTTCTTCGGAGTTTTTTCCTTCCGGTTCTGGAATGGGATTTTCTCCTGGGATCATGGTTTTAATAATTTCCTCCCGCTGGGAAGTCTCTTTAGCCAGTTTTTCTTCAAGCTTTAACCTAGAGATTTTTTCTTTCTCTTTAAGCGCTTCTTCTTCTTGAAGCTTGGCCAAGTCTTTGGCCATAGTTCTAATTTCTTCTCTTTTTAGGAAAATCAGTTTCTCTGACATTGTCTTTATCTTTTAACATTGTCTTTAAAGAAAGATTGATTCTTCCCTGTTGATCAATGCTGATAACTTTGACCGGGACGCTGTCCCCAATTTTAACAACGTCTTCAACTTTCCCTACTCGATAATTAGCAAGCTCGGAAATATGAATTAATCCCTCTTGGTTGGGCAGATATTCTGCCATAGCGCCAAAGTCAAAAAGTCTGGTGATTTTAGCCTGGAACGTTTCACCAACTTTTGTCTCGTGGGTAATATTTTCAATCCATTTTAAGGCTTTTTGAGCTGAATCTTCAGTTTCAGCAGTAATGAAAATTAAGCCGGTTTGTTCAATATCAATAGTGGCTCCGGTTTGATTGACGATTTCGTTAATAACCTTGCCGCCAGGCCCGACTACTTCCCTGATTCTTTCCGGGTTGATTTGGATAGTCAAGATTCTGGGAGCATAAGGAGACAGTTTTTCTCTTGGCTTGGCAATGACTTTTTCGGTAATGTCTAGGATTTCCAGTCTGGCCCTTTTTGACTTTTCCAATGCAATTTTTAAGATTTCCGTAGTAATCCCTGAGATTTTAACATCCATTTGGATAACTGTAATTCCCTGCCTAGTGCCAGCTGCCTTAAAATCCATATCACCATGATGGTCTTCTGGTCCTTGGATATCAGTTAAAACTGCGAATTTCCCAGTTTCTTCATCCATAACCAGGCCAATAGCAACGCCAGCTGCCTGGCCCTTAATAGGCACCCCGGCATCCATTAATGCCAAAGAGGCGCCGCAAACAGAAGCCATTGATGAAGAGCCGTTGGAAGATAGAATTTCAGAAACTACCCTAATAGTATAGGGGAAATCTTTAGCTTTGGGGATAAGTGGCAGGAGAGCTTTCTCCCCGATCATGCCATGACCAATTTCTCTCCTTCCCGGTCCTCTCATTGGCTTGGTTTCGCCAACAGAATAAGGAGGGAAATTATAATGGAGCATAAATCTCTTTTTACCTGAAATTTCCATGCCTTCAAGTAATTGTTGGTCTCCGGGAGCGCCTAAGGTTAGAATTGATAAAGCAGTTGTTTGTCCTCTGGTGAAAAGTCCAGAGCCATGGGTTCTTGGCAGAACATTGACCTCGCAAGAAACATCTCTTAATTGATCAGGGTTTCTGCCGTCAGGCCGTTTGCCATCTTTTAAGATGTTTTCAGTCATGATTTTGTCAGTCTCGTCCTCAATCAGAAACATAAGCACTCTGGAACTAATCTGGCCAGGGTATTTTTCTTCAATAAGATCAATTAGCTCTTGTTTAAGGCTGGATTCTTGCTGGTAGCGTAAGGTTTTATCTTTTTCAAAAAGAATTGGCGCTAACTTTCCGGCTAAGAATTCTTTAGCTGTTTTAATTATTTCCGGATTATCCGGGACTATTTCAGCTTTCTTCTTACCAAATTTATCAATGATTTGTTTTTGAAAATCAATAATTTGTTTTAAATAAGGCTTGGCGAAATCAACTGCCTCTAAGATTAAGCTCTCAGGAGACTCTGATCCCTGCCCCTCAATCATATTAATAATCAGCTCGTCGTTTTTAAAGTTTCCGGAAATAATTAATTCAAATCCGTTTTCTTCTTCAGGCTCGATAGTCGGATTTAAAATAAACTCACCATTAACCATGCCGATTCTGACTGCGGCTAAGGGTCCATTCCAGGGAATATCAGAAAGAGATAAAGCCATGGAAGCAGCAATAATTCCCAGAGTATCTGGTTCATTTTGTTCGTCCCAGGATAGGACAGTGGCCACTACCTGAATTTCTTTAAAAAACCCATTAGGGAACCTTGGCCTGATAGTTCGGTCAATCAGTCTGGCATTTAAAATGGCCTTATCAGATGGCCTGCCCTCTCTTTTCATATACCTTGATCCTTTTATTTTCCCAGCAGCATAATATCTCTCTTCATAGTCTACGGTTAAAGGGAAAAAGTTTTGGTTAGGAGTGTTCGGGGACATAACAGCCGTAGATAGGACAACCGTATCGCCGTATCTGGCAAAAATGCTTCCAGAAGCTTGTTCAGCTAAATTTTTAATTTCCAGAGTTAGTTTCCGGCCATTAAGTTCTAGTGTGAATTTTTCTGAACTTTTATTCATTTTGATGATTTCTTAAGTAAGTAATTCTGGAGAGAGCTTCCTAGATCAATAAATTCATCAGCTTCTTCTTTTAGTTTTGCTGAAGCTGATCGGCCAAAAGCAATAACTTCGGTTCTTTTACCCTTGTTTTCCAAATATTCGATCAAAGGAACAAAATCTCCATCTCCGGAGCAAAGACAAACAACATCACAGCTGGAAGCCACTCTAATGGCGTCAATAACAATACCGACGTCCCAATCTCCTTTTTTAACACCGCCGTAAAATTCTTGAAGGTCCTTGACCCTGGTTTCAATTCCTAATTTGGTCAGAGCCTCAAAAAACAGTTTTTCTTCGCCGGTCTTGGTTCTGATTACATATGCAAAAGCCCTAACTAGCTTTCGGTTTGAAACAGCGGTTTTTAAAATAGCCGAGAAATTAACCCGGGTTCCATAAAGGTTTTTAGCTGAATGGTAGAGATTTTGAACATCGATTAAAACTAAAACCCGCTGTTCGGCATGTTTTAACGAGTACTCCGGCGCGCCCGGCTGTTCACTTTCCGAGTCCGATTTTTTTAATAATTTCATTAAATCTTTTCTCGTCTTCATTTTTTAAATAACCAAGTAAGGTTCTTCTTTTAGAAATCATTTTCAAAAGCCCCTTTTTAGCGGCAAAGTCTTTTGAAAACTTTTTAAGATGTTTAGCCAGTCTGTCGATTTCTACAGAAAGGATAGCGATTTGAGCTTCAGGAGAACCAGTATCTTTTTCGTGAAGCTTGGCTTTATTAATGGCTTTTTGCTTTTCTTCTGGTGTTAACATGTACGATATATTTATTAGCTCATTATAACTTATTAACCCCTTTCCTAGAAAGGGGCAATTAGTATTCTGTTATATTTCTATTAATTAGTCAAATCGTACTACCCTAACATATAGCACTGACGGTCGTCCATCGTATATGTTAAGTCGTTATTTAAGTAAATTGACGTTTCAATGATTACTTGCGTAGAATGGATAATATGAAAAAATTCGTTCAGACGTATAATATCGTTACTTATGGCTGCGCGATGAATCGATCGGATTCGGAGCGAATCACCACGGTTTTGGAAAAGGCCGGTTATAAAAAAGCAAGGCACAATCGACCTCCCGACCTTTTGGTTTTTAACGCCTGTTCAGTCAGGCAATCTGCAGTTGACCGGATTTACGGGCAGATGGGAAAGTTCACTTCTTTAAGAAAAAGAAATCCCAAGTTTAGAGCTGCAGTAACTGGTTGTATTTTGCCTAAAGACAGAAAAAAACTCTTA
>JAHIOR010000018.1 GCA_018895125.1 Patescibacteria group bacterium
AGAATAGATATATTTTACCACGTTCTCCGGGTAGCGGTGAAAATTTTTGGTTTTCTTTTAATTATGGTAACTAGTTTTTGATACAATAATTTTGAAATAAATTATTTAAGAGCCAAAGAGATTTTTGAAAAAACAAAGCAAGAAAATTATTTAAATATCTTTAGCCCGGCCTATTCTTTGCCAACGCCAACTATAGAAGAAGAGAGCACAGATGCGACCTCGAGCTCGGAATAGAAACGCGTGTCATTCTGACCTACCACCTGTGTCATTCTGAAGGAGTGAAGCGACTGAAGAATCTCTTTTGTAAGATAGAATGGCAACGGGGTTGACTTTACCCCTTTTTTTATTTATGATAGTGGCAGACAATAAAGTATAAAAACATTCGTAGCCAGGGAAATTTTTTAACGGAAAGTCGTCCGCCTAAAAAGGCGGACATGACTTTCCTAAAATTTCCGCGTAAAGGCAAGCAGTTGCCTTTACGCTCCTGTAGTTCAATGGATAGAACAAAAGTTTTCTAAACTTTAAACAGAGGTTCGACTCCTCTCAGGGGCACATAAATTTTTGCCAACAAAAATTTAAGTAATTAGTAGTTTGTAATTAGTAGTTAGGGCAAGGAAGGAGGTATTTAAAACAAACATTTATGGCGGTCGTAGTGTAACGGCTTAGCACTAGAACCTGTGGAGTTCTCAGAGGGAGTTCAATTCTCCTCGACCGCCCATGAATAAACAAAAAACCCTTTTAACAGGGTTGTAAAGCCAACTGCTTGGCTTTACAAGGGTAGCTTAGGAAAAGCATGTGCTGGAAGCACGGCTTTCCGTTAAAAGCTACCCAGTGTAGTCAAATTTTTAATCTCAACCTTAGGCTTTTTCAATTAAAATAAGCTTGAGTTTTTTTTCTTTGCCTTTTCTTAAGATTTTGCAATCTAAGGGTTTTCCAATTTCTGTTTCTTGTAAAATGTCAGTGATTGTCTTTTCAGGGCTGATCAGAGCATTTTCTATGCTTAAAATTATATCGGTCTCTTTTAAGCCCGCCTTAAATGCCGGGCTGTTGGGTAAGACCGCTTGGGTGACATTTCTTTGAGTAATATCTGGTTCAGCTATCACTAAAGCCCCGGTTGAAACAGGCAAATTAAGCTCCTCTTTAATTTCAGGGGTAATTGACAAATATCTTACCCCTAAAAATGGCTTTCTAATGCGACCGTGTTTTTTTAACTCCTCTAAGTCCCTTTTGGCATTGTTAATGGGTAAGGCAAAACCAATATTTTCTGCGCCAAAAACCATAGCAGCATTAACGCCAATAACTTTTCCCCCTAAATCAAGCAAAGGCCCGCCGGAATTGCCCGGGTTAATAGCCGCGTCTGTTTGAATCAGCCCCCTTAAACTTGTTTGGGATTGACTTACTTCGCTTTGGGCCCTAATTTCACGCGATAAGCCCGAAACAACCCCAGTTGAAACCGTGTTTTGGAAAAGCCCTAAAGCATTGCCAATAGCCACTACTGTTTGGCCTAAGTCCAAATTGCTTGAGTCGCCTAATTTTAGAAAAGCCGAATTCTTTTTGTTTATTTTTAAAACAGCGATGTCGTTTATTTCATCCCTGGCTATAATTTCTGGTTTAACTTTTTCGCCATTTTGTAAAACAACCGAATATTCCGCTTTTTCATCTTCAACGACATGGCGGTTAGTTAAAATTGTCCCCATTTTATCAATAAAAAAGCCAGTGCCACCGGTCAATTTCATTTTTTGGGAATGTTTAAAACCAAAACCCTTGTTTGGGGTATGGTTTGAGCTTAAAACACCCAAGGGCTCTTCTAATTTACGCGACATTGTTATGGAGACAACAGCGGGCAATGTTTTTTTAACAATTTTAACGATATTGTTTGATTCTGTTGGCATATATTAAGTTGGTAGATTGGTTTAATTTTAGCACATAAAACCAATTGAAAAAAGTGGATAACTTTGTTATACTGGCAATAAAGCAGTTGGCTGGGAACCCCTGAGAATACCCCGGGGTTTTCTTAACGGAAAATTAAAAATTTTCCTAAAAACCCTTGAAACGCCAAGTCATTGGCGTTTCAACCAAGCAGTTGGCTTTTGCCCCCGTAGTTCAACGGACAGAACTTCTCACTCCTAACGAGAGGATATAGGTTCAATTCCTGTCGGGGGCACACTACCTTTACTTTTAAAAGAATTCAAGCTAAAATCTAAATAAATTAAACATTAGGGCCCGTGGCTCAATGGTAGAGTACCTCGCTGGCAGCGAGGGGGTTAGGGGTTCGACTCCCCTCGGGTCCACTAAAATTAAGGTTTTCTTAGAAAAAGAGGGTAAGTTTGAAGCTAAAAAGGCGGTTGGCTCAAAGGTGTGCAAGAATACTTAAATATTTATAATAACAAATAAAAATATGAGAATAGGGATTATTGGCAGCATGCAATTTACAGAGAAAATGCTTGAAGCAAGAGGCGAACTTTCAAAGCTTGGCCATGAGGCCTTTGTAACAGATTTGCATAAAGCATTCGTTGGTAAAACAGACGAAGAAAAAGAAAAAATTAAATTGCATCAAAAATATAATATGGACGCAATTAGAGAGTTTTGGCGAGCCATGCAAGGGGCCGATGCCGTGCTTGTTTTAAATTATGATAAAAACGGGGTTAAAAATTATATTGGGGGCAATACTTTAATGGAAATTGGTTTTGCCCATGTTTTAAACCAAAAAATATTTTTACTTAACCCAATTCCAGAAATTCCCTATTATAAAACTGAAATTGAGGCCGTTAAGCCAGTCATTATTAATGGAAACCTGTCAAAAATAGAGTAACTTTTTAAAAAAACTATATATGAAAAAAGTATTTTTAATTATTTTAGCAATTATTGTTGTTACTTTTATTATCGGGGGCATAGAATTTTTATGGCAACAAAGCAGAGAAGAAAAGCCAGAAGTAATAGTGACTAACTTTGAAGAATGCGCAGCAACCGGTAGCCCTGTGATGGAAAGTTATCCACGCCAATGTCGTTATGGCGAGCAAACCTTTGTTGAAGTTATTGAAGATGGCGAGGGGATTTTGCCTTTTGATTCCGGAGTGTTTGGCAAGGTTTTACTGGGGCCAATTTGCCCGGTGATGAAAGACCCACCCGACCCAAATTGCGCTGACAAACCCTATCAAACGCAAGTGCAAGTTATTCTTAGTGGTAGCCCGCAAAGCTCGCCTTTCGCTGTCGTTGAAAGCGATGAAAACGGCAATTATAAAGCAATGTTACCCCCAGGCGAGTATGGTTTGCAAGCCGTAGGAAAACTACCTTTTCTTTTTTGCGCAACCAAAGAAATTATCGTAGAGCCAAACATAATGAGCGAAGTCGCTTTATCTTGCGATACGGGCATTCGGTAAACAATTAACAATTGGCAATTGACAATTAACAAAACTTTTTTGAAAGTAAAGGGTTTTTGTTTTAGGTTTTTTGCAAAAAAAGCGATTTTAGGGTATAGTTTGATAAAGGTCATTATTTTTAATAAAAATTTTAAACTTTATGCTTAATTTTGAAAATAAAATCGTCAACGAGCTAAGTGAGGGCGGCGCAGAAGAATTATTAAAAGATGAAAATTGGACTTTTGAAGGTAAAGACGCGTGGGAACAAGCCAGGCCGGGGACAAAAGTTAAATTTAGGATTCCGGGCCAGATAGGAGAAAGAAAAGGCGAGGTTATTGATTGGGCAAGAGACAAAAAAGATAATCGCCAACGTTTGGTTGTGCAAGAGCAAGAAACAGCCCAAGAGCGAACAATAGAGAGGGAACAGGTTTTAGCTGTTTTTGATTCGACCATGGAAAGAGCCAAAAAGATGTCGAAAAGCTATCAAGAAGCGATGCCAATAAAAGAAAGAGAAAAAACGCAACCCCTAAAAGTAAAGCCAAAGGGCAAAGAAGACAAAACAAAGGAGTTCAAAGAAGCCGCTTAATTTTAGCGCTTTGCTTTCGGAGGAGTACTCAAGCGGTTTACGAGGACGGTTTCGAAAACCGTTGTCGCCTTAGGCGACTCGTGAGTTCGAATCTCACCTCCTCCGCCTTCGTTTCGTTTAAAAAAAATTACTTTTTATATTTTTTATCAACGATTTCTTTTGCCATTGTCATATCGCGGATGGCTTGGGGTGAGAGTTGGTATTTTAGTCGAAGGTATTGAGCAAGCTCTGGCAGGTCGTTTTCGTAGGACTCAACAAAACCAGCTTCTTTTAGAATTGATGAAACCGGGATGCCGTAGAATTTTGAAAACTTAACCAAGGTTGCAATGCTGATGGTCTTGAGGGTGTCGCCAGCTTCAATCTTGGCAAGGTGGCTCGGAGCAATACTGCAACTTTTGGCGACACTTCTAATACTTAATCCCTGTTCTTTGCGAAGCTCTCTTAAATATTTTCCGAGCTTTATGATTTCGCGTGATATGTATTTGTATTTTGTCATAGGTTTTAATTTTAAGCTGTGGATAACTTTGTTCAAGGGGGGGCTTTATTATATGAATAATAATATAAGAGAAAAATTAAGTCAAATATAATTGTGGATATCTTGTTCTCTATTGAGAACAAAATATGAAGAAAAATCAAGAAAATTAGCCGTTTGCTAAATAGGCGATGTGTTCGCTTAAGCTTTAAGTGTAAAAAATTAGAGACAGAATTAGAGACAGTTTGTTTTGTCTGGCATAAGTTCTTGACAAGGGTATTGCATATTTCATTAGGGTTGATATAATAAATAAATATGGAAATCATAAACCAAAATAATGGCGTGGTTGTAGAGAGAGAGAGAGAGAGAGAGAGAGAGAATGCTTTTACTTGCTTGAAATAAATCAGGCATCCAACTTTAGTGTCTTTCAATTTAATATTCAGCGCGGGAAATCCGATGCAATTTTTGCAACGGATTTTGTTTTTGTGGAGAAATAAAGAATGTAGGATAGAGAAGTTTAAAAAAATTTAATATCAATAAGGGTTGGCGCCCAAAAGTTGGAAGTATCCCATACTTTTGGGTTTTTTTGTTGAGGGGTGGCTGGGCGCCAAAATTTTCCACACCACCCCCCAATAAAGAGAAATTTTACAGAATTTGTTTTATTTGTCAATATGTTAAAGCCTTCATATCGTTTGCCATAAGGAATGATTTCTCTGATCTGGCGGTTAACGACTAAGCTACCAGAGTGGAGATGCCGTTCTTTAATAACGGTATAAAAGTCGAATAATTATAAAAGAATAATTTAAGTTTTGTTTAGTCATTTTAAATTTTTCATTTTTAATTTGACTGGGCGAAGCGAAGAAATATGGCTGTAGAAAAATCAATGTCCAGTTCCAGCTTGGTGGAAGTGATAGACCGCATTCTTGACAAGGGTGTTGTGATTGACGCTTGGGTAAGAGTATCATTAGTCGGCATTGAGTTGCTGGCTATTGAAGCCCGAGTAGTGGTTGCTTCAGTTGAGACCTGGTTGAAGTATGCGGAAGCAGTTGGCTTAACTGCCAGCGCCGCCTAAACGAGGAGCATTATAGTTGGATGGGTACCCTTTCTATCTTAAAGAAGCATGTGGTACATCCTTCTTTGTCCCATTAAGTGGGATAAGGATAAAAAGCGTACCAACCCAACGTTAATTTTCAAAAGAAATGATGCCGGTGAATATTCAAAAAAACAATTTAAAAAGTTTAGCCGAGGATATTATTGTCTCGTATGACGCGCGGGTGAAAATGGTGGGAGAGATTGTGGAAGATACCCATAAGACATTGGATGAATTTAGGGGAAAGAGGCAGGAGATGAGTGATAATCTTCGGGAGGTTTTAGCAAAATCCGAGTCGCTTCGCAAAAAAGATTTTAGCGCGATGATGCAGGATATTTTATTGACCCAGCATAAAAGAGAAGAAAATGTGAAAAAAATGCTTGCCGATTTCAGAGAAGAAGAGGTTCGAGTGGCAGAACGATTAAGAGAGTTGCTTAAAAGGGGCGAGGAGCTCCGATTGACGGATTTCAAAAAAACTTTAACTCATATACGGCAGGATCAGGCATCAAGAGAAGCAAATACCGGAGAGCAGGTGAGAGTAGAGCTCGCAACTATGCAGACCGAGGTCTATAAGATGCTTGAGGCATTTAAAAAGGAAAGGGAAGCGGCGGCGGCAGAATGGAATAAAGTTAGAGGAATTTTATAAATATAAATAAATTATGGCAAAAAAGCGAAAAAAAATAATTTCAGGCAACGCCAAGACCCTTACCTGCGCTTTTTGCAAAGGCAAAGGCAAAGACCCATTTGAGGTTCCGTCAAAACTTTCTGATTGTCAGGTTTGTATTGGCAGAGGCACGGTTCAGGTGGTTGAGCCGGTAGAGACATGTCCCTATTGCAAAGGTGAGGGCATCTTTTTTCATCATCGGATGCCTTGCACTGTATGTGGCGGGCGGGGTTCTGTTACGAGAATAAAAGGAGGAGAAAGGTGCGAAAAATGCGAAGGCGACGGAAAGAATCCTGACTCGGGTCTCCCTTGTTCAAGTTGTTATGGATTAGGTGCGATATAAAAAATAAAAAGGTCGCAAATTATAAATTAATTAATTATATTCGTTCAATCATTTTTAATTTTTCACTTTGAATTTTTAATTTGACTGAGCGAAGCGAAGAAACATATGGCATGGGCAACAGAAATGAAAAGTTTAGTAAGAGACATTAAAACATCTACAAAGGATCGCTTACAATTCGTTAGAGATAGCAAAAACGATACGCATGAATTACTGGCGCAGTTTGATAAAGAGCTCAAAGAAATGGCAGCGGACCTTAAAGAGTTTTTCTCTAAAAGCGAAAAGGACAGAATGGCAGATTTCAGCAAAATGATGAAAGATATTCAGGCAAGGGTACAGAGTATCTTTGGCGACACGGGCGAGCTCCTCAGCCGATTTGACAAGGAACTTAAGGAAATGGCAAAAGATCTTAAGGATTTTCTTGCAAAAAGCGAGCAAACACGCATAGCTGACTTCAAAGTTACAATGAAGGATATTCAGTCAAGAATAGATAGTATCCAAAAGCATGTAGCGGATCTTTTGGGTGATTACGCCGGGGAGCGAAAAGAAGCGGCCGCAAGTTGGGGGATGTTAAGGAAGCGAGAAGGAGCAATGGCGGAAGAAATAGCCGAAGAAGCAGAAGAAGAAGGCGGAAAAAAAGCAAAAAAAGCAAAGAAACACAAAACCGAATAAATAAAAAGCATCGCAAGATGATTATAAAGGTCGAAATCAGAGCACATAAATTAAGTGCTCTGGTGTCCAGAATCGCGCAAAATTCTGGAATAATCCTTCATTAGTGAGATTGAATTATAACTATGCCTTACTTATCACAAGACGAAGAACAAGCAATTATTGAGCCCCGTCCAGTGGCTGGATTTGTTGAGACGCCGTATATTAAGGATCTTGCTCGGCGGGCGCTGAATTATGTTAAGGCGGGTTTTCCCGTGCATTTAAGAGGAGCTTCAGGAACGGGCAAAACCACTTTGGCTTTGCATTTGGCAAGTAAGATTGGCCGCCCGGCAGTGTTGATTCATGGCGACGAAGAATACTCCACTTCTGATCTTATTGGCGGAGAGCATGGCTACCGTTACAAATATTTAAGAGACAATTTCATTTCCAGCGTTCTTAAGAAAGAGGAGAATTTCTCAAAACAGTGGATGGACAACCGTCTGACTATCGCGGTAAAAAACGGCTTTACTCTTATTTATGATGAGTTCACCCGGTCCCGACCGGAAGCAAACAACACATTGCTTTCTATTCTGCAAGAAGGGGTGATGGATTTGCCGATGGCAAGACAAGGTCAGGAGTCCTATTATCTTAAGGCTCATCCGCAATTTGTGGCTATTTTCACCTCAAATCCTGAAGAATATGCCGGCACTAATAAAGCGCAGGACGCGTTACGGGATAGAATGGTAACGATGGACTTAAGGTACTTTGACAAGAATACGGAAATTGCCATTACTCAAGCAAAATCAGGGTTATCCCAAGAGGATGCCGAAAAAATTGTCAATATCGTAAGAGCGCTTCGCGATTCCGGGGAATATGAATTTGCGCCAACCGTTCGCGGCTCAATAATGCTGGCAAAATCCCTCCAGACCAACGGAGGAACCGTTTCAGCTTCCAGCCGTTTGTTCCGTCAGTTAGCCCAAGATATATTGGCTTCGGAGACAACGCGGTTGGGCTCGCAAGAGCACCATAATAAGGTGAAAAAGATAGTTAGAGAGCTTATCGCTCAATATTGCGCTGATTAATCAATAACGCACAAATCTATGGAAAAAATAGCTGCTAATCTCTCGGGGATTCACGACTTAAAAAGCGTGGGTTCAACCGGGAGGAGGTCTATTCCTCCTTCGTCAAAATCCGCTTTTTTGGACCTGTATATGCGTCAAAATGACAGAGACCGGCTTGTGAAAGAAAAAATAAGATTGCAAAAAAGGAGGAAGCAGATCAATCAAAATTTAACCGTCATTAATAAAAGGATGGCGGGACTCCTTAAAGTTGCTACTTCTGGGAGCAAGGGATTGGGTAAGATCGGGCAGGTCTATTCAAAATCGGGCGAGCACACAGTGCTTGAATATTAATATGTCTGGAACCGAACTTAAGGTATTGGAAATCTTGTGGGATTGGGGCGGAGAGGCCTCAATTGATACCATCGCCAGGGAGGCCAGAATTAGCACCGACTATGCTCGGCTTATTTGCCAGAATCTCGGAAGAAACGATTATATTGACTTTAGTCATTCAAAAATGTGTTTCCTTCGGGGAAAGGGCAAACTTGAGGTGGCAAGGAGAAAGGTTGATACACAAAAGAAAATTGTGGTTTCCGAAAAAATACCAAAATTTGGACTCGGGAAAGACCGAGACGGGAGATTTATTTTAGATTATTAAATTTTATGAGAAAAGAAGAACAAAAAAAGGGAAAAGAATCCAGAGAAGGCGAAATATCGCTTGACGATATACCTTTTGTCGGCGGATTGCTTAAAGGGCTTGAGAAATTTATTGATTTAGCGGAACGGGCCGAGGAAGTCGGCGGTGAATTGAGAAAAAGCGGCCAGATTAAAGGACTGGGCGGGCGAAAAGATGTGAGAGGGGTCTATGGTTTTACCGTGCGAACCGGTCTTGGCCAAAAAACAAGAGTTGAACCATTTGGGAATATTAAAAAAACTAAAGAAGGTCCGAAGGTATCAGAGACTAGAGAGCCGATAGTTGATGTGTTTGATGAGAAAGACCATATTTTGCTCATCGCCGAACTCCCAGGGGTTGATGAAAAAAGCATTAAGATTGACCTAAAAAAGAACATTCTTTTGCTTGAGGCGGAGAGCAAGGATCGAAAATACGCCAAAGAAATTTTGCTTCCGGCCAAAGTTGATTTTGAATCCCGGAAAATGAATTTCAAGAACGGAATTTTAGAGTTGAAATTTAAGAAAGTGAAATGAAGGTTATTTTATGGCTGTAAAAATCAATGAATCAGTGATTCTTAAAGTAGCCGAGGCGCAAAGTAAAGATGTGGGTAGAGCAATAGCCAGAATTGACCCTAATCTTTTTTCAAAAATTCAGGCTGACACTGGAGATATTATTAAGTTAAAAGTTAAAAGTGAAAAATTAAAAATTGAAGGAAAAGAGACGGTGGCAAAGCTAATGCCCGCTTATCCAGAGGATAGAGGAAAAGGCATTATTCAAATAGACGGCATTGCCAGAGAGAATTTGAAAGTTGGTTTGGATGAAAAGGTAGAAATTCAAAAGGTTGTTTATAAAGAAGCTCATGCGCTTGTCCTATCACCCTTAAATGGCGGCGCATCGTTCAGAGAAGATGATGCTAAATATTTGGCCGAAATACTTGACGGAACCCCGGTAATAAAAGGCAGTAAAATAAGAGCCGCGCTTTTTGGAACAAGGGCTCAAGATTTTTTAGTAGAAGATACCGATCCAGAAAAAGTGGTCTTAATAAAATCCTTTACATCTATAAAGCTAAAGGGCGTTGCCAAAGAAAGACAAGGGATTGGTATAACCTACGAAGACATCGGCGGGTTAGGAAAAGAAATACGAAGGATCAGAGAAATGATTGAACTTCCGCTAAAATATCCAGAGCTCTTTGAGCGGCTGGGAATTGATCCCCCGAAAGGCGTGCTTCTCCACGGGCCGCCGGGATGCGGAAAAACGCTAATTGCCAGAGCAGTGGCTAATGAAACCGACGCCTATTTTACTCATATTTCCGGCCCCGAAATAATGGGAAAGTTTTACGGAGAGTCCGAAGGACGGCTCCGGGAAATATTTGAAGACGCGAAGGCGAACGCCCCGGCCATACTTTTTATTGATGAAATTGACGCCATTGCTCCGAAGCGAGAAGATATGGGAGGCGAGAAACAAGTGGAACGGCGAGTAGTGGCGCAACTTCTCGCGTTGATGGATGGATTGGAATCGCGCGGTCAATTAATCGTCATCGGAGCGACCAATATTCCCAATACGCTTGACCCGGCTCTGCGAAGACCGGGGCGATTTGACAGAGAAATTGTGATTGGCATTCCAGACAGAAATTCAAGGAAAGCAATATTGGAGATACACACAAGAGGCATGCCATTGGCAGATGATGTTGATGTAAATAAATTAGCCGAGATAACTCACGGATTTGTCGGAGCTGATCTTGAGGCTCTCGCCAGAGAAGCGGCAATGTCGGCCTTGCGGGAAATCATGCCAGAGATTGAATTTGAAAGAGAGTATATCCCGTATGAGAAGCTTCGCAAGATAGAGGTTAGAGAGAAAAATTTTAGAGAGGCCTTGAAAGAGGTTGAGCCGTCGGCCTTGCGCGAAGTTTTTTCAGAAATTCCCAACACGAGGTGGGAAGATGTTGGCGGGCTTGAAAACATAAAGCAAACGCTTAAGGAAGTGATTGAATGGCCGTTAAAACACAGCGAGGCGCTGGGTTATGTAAAACTCAAGCCGTCTAAGGGAATAATGCTTTTTGGGCCGCCGGGATGCGGGAAAACACTTCTTGCCAAAGCCGTTGCAACCGAGTTAGGGGTAAATTTCATTTCTATCAAAGGACCAGAGCTTTTCTCAAAGTATATTGGAGAATCGGAAAAAGGAATTCGGGAAGTGTTTAAAAAGGCCAAGATGGCTTCCCCTTGTATTATTTTTTTTGATGAGATAGACAGTTTAGCGCCAAAGGCCGGAGCTGGCATGGACTCATATACTACTGAAAGAGTGGTGAGCCAGTTTTTGGCGGAGCTTGACGGCATTGAGGAATTAAAAGGAGTGGTGGTTTTAGGAGCGACCAATAAAATGGATATGGTTGAGCCGGCTTTGCTTCGCGCTGGTCGATTTGATTTTCTGCTTGAGGTTCCTAAACCAGATGAGGAGTGTCGTTGCGCTATATTTAAGATTCATACCAAAGACAAACCATTAGACCGCGCTATTAACTTAAAAAAATTTGCAAAGCTGACCGAGGGCCTTACCGGCGCGGACATAGAATTAATTTGCAAAAAGGCCGCAATGTCCGCGGTGAGAGAGAATTTTATTAGACCAGACAATAATTTCAAAATTACCGCGCAGCATTTTGAAGAAGCGATGAACGAAAATAAACCCTTATGACCGAAGAAAGAAAATACATATATTCAATAATTAGGAATCCGCAACCCTTCGATTCGACTCAGGGCGATAGTTTTCGTTTGCCAGAATCTATGCTCGGCATTAATAACCGCGATATAATTCTCATCCCCTATAGAGATATAGCAGGGGCGGTCAGCAATACTCATTTTATCAATTTTGATAAGCTGGATAAAAAGGAACTCACTAAGTTAATCGCAGCGCATGATCAGGTGAACTCCAGCCTTATGAAAAAGCATGATGTTATTCCAATGAGATTCGGAATGGTCGCAGAAAATACTGAAGAGATTCGTCATATTTTAGCAAAAGCGTACATACAGTTTAAGACAGCTCTTGAAAAGATTGCCGGGAAAGCCGAGTTTGTTGTTCAAGTATTTTGGAACGAAAAGAACATACTGGAGAAGATTGTTAAAGAAAATCCAGAAATTCAAAAACTGAAAAAGGAAACAGAATCAAAGGGCAAGATTTTGGGGTTTGCGTCTAAAATGAAATTAGGCAGGGCTATATTTGAGGCATTAGAGTCATGCCGAAAAGAATACACCGCCGATATTTTAAGGCATCTTGCATCTTTTTTCCCAGATTTTAGCGCGAGCAAACTTCTGGATAAAGAAATGATTATGAACTATTCGTTTTTAATAAACAAGACAGAAGAATCAGCGTTGGAGCTTCAATTAAATAAACTGGCGGAAAAATACAAAGACGCGCTGAAATTTAAATACATCGGGCCCATGGCGCCCTACAGCTTCGCGGTTATTAATCTTAGCGTAGGGAATTTTGATTTAGTTGATAACGCCAGAAAAACTTTGGGGCTCGGAGAATCCGCAGCATTGCCAGAGTTAAAGGACACTTACCATAAGTTAGCCGCAGAGCATCATCCGGACAAACACGAATACAAAAAAGACCAAGTTATATTAGAGGAAGCGGCAAGAAAAATGAAAGATATAATAACAGCCAACGGGGTTTTAACTGTTTATTGCAAACATTATCTTTCGTCTCTCGCGCCTGAGGAAGAACAAGTTTGTTCTTTTAAGAGAGAAGATGTAGAGGAATCAATAATCGTAAAAAAAAGTTAACGATTATGACGAAGATTATAAAAAGAAAAAAAATCAAATGCGCCTTTTGCAAAGGCACGGGAGTTCAATCGCGCTATTTGAAGAGTCGCTGTTTTAAGGTCCCTGCCATTACCTGCCCATCCTGCAAAGGGAAAGGGAGGTTGCCGGGAACATTGGGACTTGCCTGCATTCACTGCAAGGGAGTAGGAGTTCTTGAAAAAGGAGAGGCGGTTGATGTCTTAGTAGAACGTTTAGGAGAAATTACGAAACGTCTGTCGATGGTGAGGAAAGAAGCCGAGAAGAAAACCAAAGAGATTGAGAAGCAGCTTAAGCCCGTCGAACCCTTTATTAAAGAAGTAAAAAAAGAAACAGTATGGTTAAAAAAATTAGAAAACAATCTAAAGAAAGTGTGGGGGTCTCTCTGGGAAGAGTAGCGGGGGGACTTTTGAAGGGCATTGGCGGGTTGTTTTTGGGATTGGCGGCAAAGCTTGAAGAAGAAGGCAAGGATGAATATGTGGAGCAAGGAGAAATCACCGGCAAGACAGAAAGCGGAAAAGAGTATAAGGGCGCTTACGGCCTTCATCCCGAGGATTTTAGGGGACAAAAGAGATTGCCGGGCGAGTTACTCAAAAATAAAAAGTTGGTCAAGAAAAAGAGAGTCCAACACTCCAATAAATAATTCCATGGCTTTAGAAAATAACATAGCACATAATCAGGGCAAGCATAAAAAGCGCAGAAAGAAGGCGCGGTTTAAGTTTAAGAATAAATCAACAATCCTTTTGATTTCAGTGCCTATTCTTTTACTCATTCTCATAAACATTGAATTAGCCCAGCTGTTTTTTCCATTCAAAGATTTAATTAAAAAGGCTGCTGTTAGCCCGCGGCCGGTCTATATTGTTGATTCACAACCGATTGATATTGACGCTTATTTACAAGAGTATTTTGCCAATAAAATTCCCAAAAAGACCATGCAGGTAACCGTCACGGCTTATTCCAGCACTAATGGCGAAACAGATGAAACCCCTTATCATACTGCCATTGGCACTTTTGTTCGCGATGGCATAGTGGCGGCTAATTTTTTACCCATTGGCACAGTGATTCGTTTTCCCGATAAATTTGGAGAAAAACTTTTTATCGTAGAAGACCGGATGGATGAACGTTTTGGGCTTCAAGTTGACATCTGGATGTCCAATCAGGAAGAAGCAAAAAAATTTGGTATTCAGTATATGAAGATGGAGATTTTTTAACTATGGTTGAGAAAGACCACATACAATCTAATCCGGGAACTATTGAAGCGCTCAAGGCAGCGACTCGTCAAGTGAGGCAACCGGCGCCTCGCGATGAAAATTCCGGTTCGCCCGCCGTTGTTACCAGCCCAGTAGCTCATATGGCCCGTGGTGAGCTTAAACAAAAGCCCCAGTCAATGCCCGCCTCCGCCCTATCGGGCTGCCTCCTTCGCCGAAGTGGCTACGAAGGCCGAGTCGGCGAGGTAAGGCCGGCCTTTGAAAATTTTGCTGAAGCATTTATTAAAAAGATAACATCAGTAGAACAAGAAAGAGACAAAATCGAAAAAGAGCAACTCGTAGTTGAACAAGAACTATCCCGGGTTGAAAAGATTCATACGGATTTATTTGAAAAGAAAAAACAATTAGAAAATAGAAGAAACGAATTTATAAAAGTAAACGATAAATTAAAAGAATTAGATAAGGAAATGAGCGATGCGCTCAAATCTCCATAAATATGACTTCAAGAGAATCAGAAATATTAAATATTATTTATCAATCAGGAGGTCAATGCTCTATGCGGAAAATTAGTAAAGAGACGGGCTTGAGTCCGGATTATGCTTTTTTGGTTGTCAAGGACTTGCTAAAGCAGAAATTAATTAAAAAAATTGCAAATGATGTGTTTATTTTAACCAGCAGCGGAAGGTTATTGTTAGGACGTTTGAGAGATAGTTTAGAAAGGAAGACCCCGACCCTTATAAAAGTGTTTCGCAGTTTTGACACTGAAGTTGAGCCGCCCCCTTTTGAGCCAGAAATTCATTTTATTAGTAGGGAACTTATGTCCGAGCAACCCTACATAACTGAGCATAATTTAGGTAAGGGCCAAATCACTGAAATGGCAAACGCTCATTCAATACAAAAAAGCATTAAACGATTGACAACCGCAAACCCCGTTAGAAATAAATTGTCAAAGGATACTACCCAACATGCCGTAGGAATTTCTAACGGGGCAAAAGGTCGAAATATTAATTAAAGATTAATAATGCCGTATATCAGAACTATGAGCAAAAAAACAAAAAACCAAATTAGAACGAAATCTCGGCAAGTTCAAGTGGAACAAACATTGCAGGTTGGAAAAGGATTAGATGTTGGAACTGCCTTTTTCTATGCCGCTGAGAAAATCGGCGATGAGATTGTGTTTAGAATAGAACGAGACGCTTTCTTTGATATTCCGTTCAGCGACCACATCAAAGAAATATTTGAGAGAGACAATGTGAAGTATATCCGAAAGGGAGACCAGTTTTATGTTGTTGGCAATGGGGCCCTGCGTTTTGCCAACCTCTTCGGGCGCAATGTTCGTCGACCATTAGAACGAGGAATAATTAGTCCGCAAGAAAAAGATGCCCTCCCTATTGTTCAGCTTTTAATAGAAAGCGCTGTCGGTTCTCACCGTCATACTGGCGAAACAGTGTATTATTCAGTTCCGGCCCAGCCAATAGATACTGATTTTGATGTTTTTTATCATCAGCATATTATTGATGGTTTTCTCTCGGGTTTTGGCTACACTCCGAAGCCGATTAATGAGGGCCTGGCAGTTATATTTTCTGAACTTGCTGAAGAGGACTTTACCGGACTTGCTTTTTCTTTTGGCGGCGGGATGGTGAATGTCTGCTTAGCTAATTTGTCTATTCCTGTTGTGAGTTTCAGCATCGCTCGCGCAGGAGATTGGATAGACAAACAGGTAGCTTATGCTATCAACGAGTCGGTGAGCACTATCACCGGCTGGAAAGAATCGTATTTGGATTTAGATAAAAGAGAAAATTTTTCAAGAATTGAACAAGCGCTCTCCATTTATTACGATATTCTACTTAATTATGTGGTTGGACATCTTAAAACTGAGCTTGAAAAATCAGCTGTTCATCTTGAAAAACCTTTGACCGTAATGGTTTCCGGAGGAACTGCAAAACCAAATGGATTTCTCAAACGGTTCCAAGAGACCCTGCAAAAATTTCAGCTGCCTATTGAGTTGGGAGAAATACGATTAGCATCACAGCCGCTTCACAGCGTCGCTAAAGGAGCTTTAATTGCGGCTATAGCTGATGAAATAAAGATATGTCGTTAAGCGATCTTTCACAAAAGAATCCGCAGTTTGTCTTATTTGGTGGAAAGGGCGGCGTAGGCAAGACAACAATGGCAAGCGCTTCGGCGGTTCACTTTGCAAAAGCCCGCAAGACCTTAATTTTTACAACCGATCCGGCGCCGTCGCTGGCAGATAGCTTGGAACAAAAATTGTCTAATGAACCCGTAAAAATTACCGGCGTTGAAAATTTGTGGGCTATGGAAATTGACGCCAAGATTGTTCTTAAAGAATTTAAAGAAGAATACGGCGATGATATTTTAGATATTTTGAATAAGGGCACTTATCTCTCTGATGAGGAAACAAAGGAAATATTTTCGCTTGATATCCCGGGACTTGATGAGGTGATGGGGCTTAAAAAAATAACCGATTTTATGGATAGCCAGGACTACGACTTATACATAGTTGATACCGCGCCTACGGGGCATACCTTGCGACTCTTGGCCCTTCCTGAACTTCTGGATGAGTGGATTAAATTTTTAGCCAGTTTGCGGTGGCGCTATCACTATATGGCGGAGCGATTTTCCGGGGAGAAAAAAATTGAAAAAGCCGATGAGTTTCTTCTAGCGATGAAGAAAACGGTAAAAAGAGTAAGGAGCCTTCTTCAGGACTCGGCAAAGACTGAATTCATAGTTGTTACAATTCCCGAAGC
>JAHIOR010000019.1 GCA_018895125.1 Patescibacteria group bacterium
ACGCCTTGTTGGGCTAAAGCTGGGCCAACCGGAGGAGCAGGAGTTGCCTGGCCAGCCATAATCTGAAGCTTGAGAACTGCTTTTACTTTTTTAGCCATATTTGAATAATTAGAGTTTCTTAATCTGCAAGGAATCCAATTCTACTGGGGTATCGCGGCCAAACATATTGATCAAAACTTTGACCTTGCCCCTTTCTTCGTCAACTTCTGAGATTTTGCCGTCAAAATCCTTAAAGGGGCCGTCGGTGATCTTAATCGGATCATTAATCTTAACGTCGATCTTAAACCGAGGCTCTTCAACCCCCATTCGCTTCTTAAGGCTTTCTATTTCCTGGCTAGACACCGGAATCGGGGTGGTGCCGGCGCCGACAAAGCCAGTGACGTTAGGAGTGTTTCTGACTACATACCATGAATCATCAGTAACAATCATTTCAACAATAACATATCCTGGATAAATCTTTTCCTCAACCACCCTTCTCTTGCCGTTTTTAATCTTAATTTTCTTTTCTTTTGGCACCACCACGTTAAAAATCTTGTCTTCCATTCCCAAAGACTCAATTCTTTGCTTTAAGTTTCTGGCCACAGCGTCCTCATAGCCTGAATAGGTATGAATGACGTACCAATTCTTTTCTTGCGGTAATCTTTGTTTTGACATAAATTCGTAAAGTTATTGCTGCAGTATAACTTTATTTAAGAGTTTAGTAAACACTAAGTCGGTTCCCCCTAAAAACATGGCCATAATAACTGATAGGCCAAGTACCACCAAGGTATATTTCAAAACCTCTTTTTTGCTGGGCCAATTAACCTTTTTTGCCTCAGAGACAGATCCTTTTAAAAAGTTGGTGATTTTGTTAAAAATGTTCATATATTTTATTATTTCATTATTATTCTCTAAACATCAATGTTTTTAGCTTCTTTAGCATAGGCTAGGATAAACTTTTTTCTTGGCATCACTTCTCCACCCATCAAGATATCGAAAATTTTATCAGCGCTACGACCATCTTCGATCACGACTTGTCTAAAGATCCGATTAGCTGGATTCATGGTTGTTTCCCAAAGCTGCTCTGGATTCATTTCTCCCAACCCCTTGTATCTCTGGATTGAAACCCCCTTCATCTTTTTAACGCCATCTTCAGAATCTTGGGCTAGATCTAAGTCTTCTGTTTTTTTAGTCTTTAAAGCAGATAGTTCCGCAATAACCTTAGATTTTTCATCTTCACTATAAGCATATTTCATTTCTCTGCCGACTTGAATTTTATACAATGGCGGCTGAGCAATGTAAAGGTATCCTTTTTCAATTAGCGGTCTAAAATGCCGATAAAATAGGGTTAAAAGCAGGGTTTTAATATGATTGCCGTCAGAATCAGCATCGCACATAATCACCACTTTATGGTATCTTAATTTTTCAATGTCAAAATCCTGGGCAATAGCAGTGCCTAAAGCAATAATTAAAGTCCTGACCTCCTTAGAATCAAGCATTTTATCCAGCCTAACTCTTTCAACATTAAGAATTTTACCTCTTAAGGGCAGAATTGCTTGGAATCTCCTGTCCCGGCCCCCTTTAGCAGAACCTCCGGCAGAAGGTCCCTCAACAATATATAGTTCTGATTTTGAAGGATCCCGGGATATGCAATCAGACAGTTTGCCCGGTAAAGACAAACCATCAAGAACCCCTTTTCTTAAAACCGTTTCCTTGGCAGCCCGAGCTGCTTTTCTGGCCTTGGCAGATAAAAGACATTTATCAAGAATGGCTGAGGCATCATTGGGATTTCTTTCAAGAAAATCACTTAAGCCCTCGCTGACTACGGTTTCAACCGCAGACTTGACTTCCACGTTCCCTAATTTAGCCTTAGTCTGGCCTTCAAATTGAGGTTCTCTGATTTTAACTGAAACCACAGCTACTAAACCTTCTTTAGTATCTTCGCCAGTTAAGTTATCGTCCTTTTCCTTGAGAATGTTATTCTTCCTGGCATAATCATTTAAGCCTCTGGTTAAGGCTGTTCTTAAGCCGGTTAGATGAGTACCGCCTTCTTGAGTATAGATATTATTGGCAAAAGACTCTTCATAACATTCAACATCATCAATATATTGGAAAGAAACTTCTACCAAAACATTCTCTTTTTCTCCAGTACAATAGAAAACATTATTGTAATGCGTTTCTGAGTCGCGAACCAGATATTTAACATATGAACTGATGCCGCCTTCAAAGTAAAAGTCATAAGTCATTTTCTCGGCGTCTTGGCCGCTCCTTTCGTCTGAAACTCTTATCTTTACCCCTCGAGTTAAGTAAGCTTGCTGGCGAAGATGGCCGAGAATTCTTTTGAAATCATACTTTATTTCTTTAAAAATACTTGGATCAGCCTCGAAAATAACAGTAGTACCGCTGCCCCGGCATGATCCTAATTTTTGCACTTTTGATTTAGGCTTGCCTTTTAAATATTCCTGGGAATATCTAAAACCGTCTCGACAAATCTCAGCTTTCATCCAGCTGGACAAAGCACAAACAACAGAAACGCCAACGCCATGAAGACCACCAGATACCTGATAAGCTTTGCTGCCGAACTTGGCGCCGGCATGCAAAGTTGTCATGACTGTTTCTAAGGCTGATTTCTTAGTCTGAGGGTGAATTTCAACAGGAATGCCCCGACCGTCATCAATAGTTTTAACCCGATTTCCTTTCATTAAGACCACTTCAATATTCTTAGCATGACCGGCCATGGCTTCATCAAGCGAATTATCAACGCACTCCCAGACTAAATGATGAAGGCCGTCTGGACCGGTTGAACCAATATACATTCCCGGTCTTTTTCTAACCGGGTCTAGTCCCTCTAAAACGTAAATGTCAGCAGCAGTGTAGCCTGCTTCTTTTTTAACAGATTTCTTAATCGTTTTCTTTGCCATGTGTTTGCTTGATTAGCTCTTTAATATATTAAAAACTTGAGAGTGTTTGGCCTTGGCTTCCTGGTCTGACAGGCCAAAATACGTAACCTTAACAGTATAACGAATTTTATCTTTTAAAGGAAAACTATCGATTAGTTCAAGACTCCAAAGATTTTTGCCAATCTTTCCAGTCAGCTCTTTTAACGGACCAATGATGTTTTTATCTTTTGAAATTTCTAAGTTAGCGTCAAGAATAACCAGCTTTTGGGTTAGCTCAACAACTGGATTTAGGCTAAAACTTTTGATCAAACTGCTGAGCTGGGAAATATTGATTTCGGCAAAGGTATAATTAACTTTGGCCTTGTAGATAATACCAAGGTTTTTGTCATTGATCATGATATCCCAGCAGGAAAAAACATTGGCAACCTGGGGTTTTCTTGTTGAAGGTAGATAAGAGATTTTATCAAAGCCAAGGGATAAAAGCAGTGTTTCAAGGGCTTTTTTCAGCTTAGAGACAGATTTTTTATCTTTTGAAGCAACGAGCATTCCCAGGCTTTCATGCTCCAAATAGCGAGATCCTTTTTTACCAAAAACTTTGCCGATTTCAAACAGTTTGATTTTATTAATATTTCTTTTCACATACTCTTGATACTGGAGGAATAAACTCGGAGCAATTGACTGCCTTAAATCAGGGAACTCTTCATTAACTGAATTCTGGGTTGAAATATTATCCCAGTCCAAGTAGTTGGTTTTCAGATTAGTTTCTTTCTTAGTTAGGGTCCAGGACAAGATTTCATCAAAACCAATAATGCTGAGAATGTCTCTGGCTTTTTCTGAAAGCCTAAAGGTCATTGGCGTGATCTGGTCAGCAACGACAAGAGCCGGGGGCATATTTGAAGGAATCTTCTCAAAGCCGAATATCCTGATAACTTCTTCAGCAACATCTTCACTAAGATTAACATCCATTCTGTCTAGGGGCGGCGAGACAACTAGTTTTTGACCTGATCCTGAAACCCTAAACCTTAAGTCTTTTAAGATCCTGACAGCTTGAGAAGAATTAATGTCTATACCAGCTATGAGACTGGCAAGTTTTGGATCAAATTTAATTCTTGGAGCCAGTTGTTTCCTGGAATAAAAACTAAAAGGATTAGTTTTAATTTTGCCGCCGGCATGTTTTAAAATTAAAGAAACTAAGAGATTAGCGGCCCAATCCAGATTAGCCGGACTCAAGTCTTTTTTCAATCTGATACTGGCCTCGGTGACAATCTTCAGGCTTTTAGAGTCTTTGTAGATCGAAATCCGGTCATAAATTGCCATTTCAGCAATAATATTCTTGCTCTTTAGACTGATTTCTGCTGTTTTACCGCCAACAATGCCAGCTAATCCTAATATGTTCTTGTCGTCTCTAATAATAACTTCCTGCCCTGAAAGTGCTACTTTAACCCCATCTAAAGTAACCAGGGTTTTAAAGTCATGCCTAGTGTCCCAACAAAGACTGCCTGTCATTTTATCGCTGTCTAATAAATGAGAAGGATAACCGGTTAAAACCATGACGTAATTTGAAAGGTCAACTAGTAAGTTAATGCTGTTAATATCATAGAAAGCTAAGAATTCTTTGAGCCAGGCCGGAGATTGTTTGTTCTCAACTCCAGTAATCTCAAAAGCCAAAGCTCTTTTCACCTTGTTTTTAGCCTTAACCTTAATTTTAGAACTTTCTTTTGGCAAAACTGGTATTTTTCCTAAAGGCAATTTGCAGTTTAAGCCGTAATAGGCAGCTGCTTCTCTGGCTAAACCAATAACAGAAAGACAGTCAGCCCGGTTTTGTCTGACTTCAAAACTCAAAAGCCAATCATTTTTATTATTGAATTTGACTCGTTGCAACTCGTCTATCATTAAACCAGCCATGGTAAACTTTTGACCAATCTGCTTTGGATCGGCCTTAAGACCAGGAACCAATTGTTTTAATTGACTATAAAGTATTTTCATGCTCGTGGTATTTGTAAGCCAAGCTTCCGCCCAAAAGCGTTCTGATGTCAGTGATGTTGTATTTGGCCATGACCCAGCGATCCAATCCCAGACCAAAAGCAAAACCCATGAATTTCTTAGCATCAATCCCGGCCATTTTCAGCACTTTGGGATGAATAATGCCAGCTCCCCCCATTTCTATCCAGCCAACGTTTTTACAAAGGGAGCAGCCTTTGCTTTGGCAGTTAAAGCATTGCATATCTGCTCCGACTCCGGGCTCTACTTCCGGATAATATTTATTGCGGTATCTAACAACAACTTTGGGACCGTACATTCTTTTAAAAAGAATATCCAGGGTGCCAAAAAGATCTTTTAAACTAACCTTTTCTAAAATGGCCACGCCTTGGTAATGATGAAAAATGAAATGATTGCTTTTATTCACTTTCTCATTTCTGTAAACTCTGCCCGGACAGACAAATTTCATGGGCGGCTTGCAAGAAGCCATGATCCTAGACTCAACTGAAGAAGTCTGGGTTCTTAATAAAAGATCAGGCTCTTTAATATGCCTCTGGGGATATTTCTCGCTAGCTCTCGCAATATAAATAGTATCTTGCATATCCATGGCCGGATGATTCGAGGGTACGTTCAATCTGACAAAATTATACTCGCTAGTTTCAATTTCCGGTCCGTCAACAATACTATAGCCCATTTCTATAAAAACCTTGTTTAAATGCCTGATTGTTTGGGTAATAGGATGTAAATGTCCTATCTTGGGCAGGTTAAAACCCAAACTTTCAGCTTCAGCCTTCATTGCTTTGGCCTGGTCAGGCTGCTGACCTGAAAGCTCTTGTTTCTTAAAATCAAACAAGCGAATCATTTTTTCTTGTAAACTATTGATTTCTAATCCAACTGCTTTTCTTCTATTTTCCGGCAAGGCTTTCATTTCCTTAAAAAGCTGTTTTATCTGTCCCCTGCTACCTAAATGTTTATGAAAAATACGATCTAAATCAGCTGTGGTTTTAACAGCTTCCAAGTCTTTTTTAATTTGATTTTCCGCTGATTTTATCAGCTCTAAGTCGATTTCTGGCATGATTTTTAAGTCTTCAATACCTATATTTTACCTTAAAATCAAGATAAAAGCAACCCCTGGTTGCTGTGGAAAAGACAGAATTCTTAGCTTTAATATGCGGACCCAAGGGGATTTGAACCCCTGATCTCCTTCGTGACAGGAAGGCGTGTTAAACCAGGCTACACTATGGGTCCATTATGTATTCTGTGGCTGGGGTGAGAATCGAACTCACGACTTTCGCCTTATGAGTGCGACGTTCTACCACTG
>JAHIOR010000020.1 GCA_018895125.1 Patescibacteria group bacterium
AAAGATAATGGCAAGGGTCATAATCAAAAAGGTTCCAATACTGCTGATTTTCGAAAAGGAAGCGAGTGCGACTTTACGGCGAGTAGTTCCAGCGATGGATCAGCTACAAGATATGAAGATAGGGGAGTGGTTGAGCTAAAATCAGCCCCTGATAATTTGGCAGTAGCAACCTTTCTTTTTGACTTTGAAAAAACTACTGCCTGGAAGTTTAGCGCTGAGTATAATGGCGAGGGTAAGTTGACTGTCCTTTTTGGCAAGAGTTCTGATGACAAAACTATTGAAGGTGTTTCATTGGAGCTATCAAAAGATAGGACAAGCGAGACATTGTCGCTTGCGGATGTCAGCCGTTTCAAAAACAAAGACGGCGAAATAGAAGTGCAGATTATAACTGATAATGGCAAGATAATAATTGTCAAGTCAGTTAAAATCGAGTACTTAGAAGATAAGCCAGAAGTTAAAGTGGTTTATCGGGATGTTTTCCCTGACAGCCATACCTATGGTCCCTGGTATTACTACTATAGTGGCCCATTGTATCACTACGATTATTACAACGGCTATTATGTAGTTTATCGGAGTTGGCGCGACTTTCCTGATTATGGGACCTGGCGGATCTCGGTAGCATATCGTTACAATTATTATTACCAAAATTCTGTTTATTGTTATTGCCCGCCTCAATATGTTTATTATAATCCTTGTTATTATGAAACAAGGGCGTATAATTACGGGGGCAGGCGTACAACTTTTGTTCAAAGAAAACAAAAACCAGCTACCTATAGAGCCAGCGCTTCTACTAGAAGCATGACTGGCGCCTCGCAGGGTCAAGTCAATAAAGGCGCCTTAGCTCAAAAGTCAGCGAATCAAACTGCAGCGACTAATCGTAAATTAGATGCTGCTTCAGAGATTAAAAGGTTAAAAACTGAAAACCAGAGGCGAGAAACTCAAAAAAGCCAAGGCAAGGAAGTTTCTTTAAGGCAGAGGATAAAAAATGGGATTTCCAGTCTTGGAAGGAAAGGAAACCAAGCGATTGAGACGGGTGGCAGGGGCAATGTTCCTCTTAAAAGGAATGCTAGTTCTGCCAGTAGCAACACCTCGTCGTCGACAAGACAACGAGGGACGACCGAAGCGACACACGATGTAAATAGGGTTAGAGAAACCCAGCAACCGCAAAGGCAGGTTCAGCCAGCCCCTTCTTCGTCATCAACGACGAACAATGATGATGACGAAGATAAAAACAACACTCCCTCAAGCTCTTCTTCGAAGACAAGAATATCGCCTCGATAACCCCGATAAAGGGGCAATATAAATAGCAGGTGTGTAATTTTACACCTGCCTTTTTTTACGACATACTTAGGACGATCGTCTTAAGTATGTCGTAAAAGGTTAAAAGAGCAGATAGCCAAGTAATAGGAGGATAACAAGCAAGATAGCGGCTATTACGCCTTTTTCTATTTTAGAGGGCGGGGGTAAAGGGCTTTTGGGTTTTTTTAAGAATAAAGGCCAAGGCGCTTTTTTAATAAAAGCGATGATTAAAGCCCCACAAATTGTTTGAAAAAAGGCCTTATTTTCTTTAAAAAATGTCTTAACTTCTTTTTCGTTTCTTTGGGCTATTTTGCCTAAGACCTTGTATTTTAAAAAAACATTGAAAACACTATTGGTTAAAAAAATAAGCTTATCATTTTTTTGTAAATTGCCTTCAATAAATTTAAAAAGCCCTTGGTTGTCAAGTTCGCTTATTACATCAAAGGCCACCTCGTTTCTTAAAAGTAAGATTTTTATCTTGCCTATTTTAGAGACCTTTATTTTATAGGGGTAAGATAAGGCCAAAACGCCCAAGTGTAAAGAAGTTAAGTTATTTTGGTTAATAAACTCATTGGCTTTATCTAGGGCTGTTTGGAAGCCATTTTGATAAAACTCTTGCTCTATTATTTGAAAAAGTTCTTTAATTAAGTCAGGCCCATTTTCGGACTCAGCAATTAAGTAAAGAATACCTGCTTGTTTTTCCTTACTGGTTGTAGGGGAAAAACAACAGGTTTCAAAAAAAGCACCATTTTTTTGTGATATTTCTGGGTTAAAGTGATATTCAAGGGTTTTTCGCATATATATCCTTATTACCTCTTTTTGCAATTTTTAGCAATAGTCAGTATAATAAAAGAATACCTTTTAAGAGAATAAGGACGATTAGCTCAGTGGTAGAGCATTGCATTCACATTGCAAGGGT
>JAHIOR010000021.1 GCA_018895125.1 Patescibacteria group bacterium
CAGGCTTTTTGCCACCGTTCTTATAATAATGAAAATCCTAAGTTCGGGCTGGAACACAACGAAAGACTGGAATTCTTAGGAGATGCAGTTCTTGAATTAGTGGTCACTGAATTCTTATATTTAGATTATCCTAAAAAACCAGAAGGGGAGTTAACGGCTTGGCGGGCCGCCCTGGTTAATTCTGAAAGCCTATCCCAAGCTGCTAGATCACTTGACTTTAATGATTATCTATTGCTATCAAAAGGTGAGGCAAAAGATTCGGGTAAAGCCAGATCCTTTATTCTCGCTAATGCTTTTGAGGCCTTTATTGGTTCGCTCTATCTTGACCAAGGCTATGATCCCTGTCGGACCTTCATTAAAGACTATTTAATGGTCAAGCTGGCGGACATAATCCAGAACGGACTTTACAAAGATTGCAAGTCTAGGTTTCAGGAAGAATCCCAAGAAAAGGAAAGCATTACCCCGACTTACAGTGTTATTAGCGAATCCGGTCCCGACCACGCTAAATTCTTTGAAATCGGAGTCTATCTAAATAACGAATTAATTGCCCAAGGCCAGGGTTCTTCTAAGCAAGAAGCTGAAGAAAGAGCCGCTGAAAATGCCTTAAAAACTAAGGGTTGGAAAAAATAACTTTTAAGAAGATTAATAAAATCAATCAAATATGTTAACGATCAGATTATTCAGAGTCGGTAAATTAAATCAACCGTTTTTTAAAATAGTGGTGACTGAGAAAAAACATGCTGCCAGAGCAGGACGTTTTGTTGAAGAAGTCGGTTTTTATAATCCGTTAACTAAAGAAAAAAATATTAAGGCTGATCGGGTTAAATACTGGCTCGGAGTCGGCGCCCAGGCTTCAGATACGGTTCATAACATCTTTGTTTCAGAAAAGATTATTGAAGAAAATAAAAGAAAAATCAATATCACAAAATCAAAGAAAGAAAAGCTGAAAGAAGAAGTAAACAAGTTTGTTTCTAACGAAATAAAGATTGAAGAGAAAAAAGTTGACACTAAATAAAAAACTGCTACAATCTAACCAGTTCTCGACGATTCTCAGAAAAGATTAAAAGGGAATCGCTATCAGAAAGGTCGATTTACTCAAAAATGACTTATAGCGAATCAAAGATTCGATATACCGAAATTTCATTCGTTATACAAAGAAATGGCAACAAAGGTAATTGCAGACCAGGATTTTCTGGAATTTATCATCAAAGCCCTCGTCGATCATCCTGACGACGTCAAAGTTGAAAGGAGAGTCGATGAAATGGGAGTTTTGCTTTCTTTAAAGCTTAATCCCGAAGACATGGGCCAGATCATCGGTCGAGCCGGATCCACCGCCAGAGCAATTAGAAGCTTGGTACGGATCGTTGGCCTGAAAAACCACGCCAGAGTTAACCTCAAGATTGAGGAACCAGAGGGCGGCAGAGCTCCCAGAAGAGCTAATGAAGGGGATCGAGCTAGTGTAGAAGCTCCAGCCAGCGCTCCAGCTAAAGCTGTTAGCACCGGCTTGGAAGATTTGAATCTTTAGTAAATTTGCCAGTTAACGGAAACAGTGCTATTTTCAAAATAGCGCTGTTTTCTTTTTATTATGATTGAATTCGATATTATTACCATTTTCCCTAAATTCTTCGACTCATTTATTAATGAGTCTCTTATTAAGCGGGCACAAAAACAAAAACTGATTAAAATCAGGGTTTTTGATTTGAGAGCTTACACTGCCGCCAGCGACAGACATCATGTAGTTGACGATAAGCCTTATGGCGGCGGCCGGGGCATGGTTTTAAAGTTAGAGCCATTTCACAAAGCAATTTCTGCTTTAAATAAAGGCCAAAAAACAAAAACAATCTTTTTCTCTCCCCGGGGCAAGAAATTCAACCAGAAAAAAGCCAGCCAATACTCGAAATTAAAAAAGATTATCCTGGTTTGCGGCCGATACGAAGGCGTTGATGAAAGGGTGGCTAAATATTTAGTTGATGAGCAGATATCTGTTGGAGATTATGTTATGATGGGAGGCGAGGTAGCTGCTATGGCTGTTATTGAATCTGTTTCCAGACTAGTACCCGGAGTTTTAGGACATTCAGAACTTTTAGTAGAAAGAATTGAAAAGAACAGTAAGGGCTTTACTGAATTTCCCCAATATACTCGACCCGAGGTTTTCAGCCCCCGCCTTCGCAAAAACTACGGCGGGCAAGCTAAAAAAGGCGTTAAGTGGCGCGTGCCAAAAGTATTATTGAGCGGCAATCATCAGAAGATTGAAGACTGGCGAAATAAATATTTAAAGACAATTCATTAAAAAAAATCCGCATAACAATGTATGCGGATATTAAGACCATGGAGAGCTATTGTTGGGGACAATTCTCTGCTCTCCTTTCTGGCCGCCTTGGTAAACCGGCACACAAGTGTGTGTCCTGGCGGCTCCGGTTGATAGCATTATTTATTTTTCCGGACCTCAATGATCCGGAGAATAAATAACCCTA
>JAHIOR010000022.1 GCA_018895125.1 Patescibacteria group bacterium
AAACATTCTCCGAATTTGCTGTATTCTTTTTTGTTTTTCTGGATAACGCTTATTTCAACATTTTTCAAACTCAATCCCTGAAGTTTTCTGACCCAGCCTTCTTTTATAACAATCGGCACCAAGGCTGGAGAAAGCTCTTTGATCTGATGACCTAGTTTTTTGGCCCATTCAAAACCGTCTCCAGTAGAACCGGTAGAGGCATAGGACTTGCCGCCGGTGCAGATAATATAGTTTTTAGAGATAATTTCTTTATTTTTCAAGACCAGCTTTTCAATCTTGTTTTTTTGGCATTTAATTTCAAGAATCTTGGAGTCATAAACAATATTAGCCTTATTTTTGTCCAAGTACTTAACAAGGGCTTTTAAAACATCAATTGAGCCGTCGCTGATTGGAAAAACTCTCTGTCCCCTCTCAATTTTGGTTTCCAATCCTAACTGATTAAAGAAATCAATTACTTGCCTTGGTCCGAACATGGAAAAAGCATGAAAGAGAAACTTGCCTTCAAGGCCATAGTTTTCTACCAATTTTTTTAAATTAAACTCAGCATTGGTGATATTACACCTGCCCTTGCCAGTCAACAGCAGTTTTTTGCCCAAAGTATCGTTCTTTTCCAAAAGAATTACTCTAGCGCCAAGTTCAGCAGCTCGGCCCGCGGCCATCATTCCTGCTGGTCCGCCGCCAATTACAGCCACATCAAAAATATCTTCGGGTCTTATCATGATCTTTTTCTGCTTAATTTTGTCTTAGTCAGCTCAATTATTATTATAATAATAGCGCCCACACTTAAAAGTAAAACCGAGAAAATGAAAACTATCTCAAAATATTTTTTAGAGAAAATGGAGATTAATCCGGCAAATAAAAGCAGAAAGATCAATGGATTTGAAAACTGCGACAGGAAGATTTTTATTGCCGTAATTTCTTTTTCCTCAGGCAAAGCGTTTTTGCCGTATTGGATCTGAAGTTCTTTGACTTTTTCTAAACTAAGGCCAGTGTATTTCATGGATCTATAGATATATTACCTTATTTCATCTTTTTTTGAAACAAAAAACCCGGCCGAAACCGAGTTTTTAAAAAGATTTTAAAGATTTTTAAATTTTCCCAAGAGATATTAAACCGATTAACAAGTTAAATGAAATAAACCAATGGTTTTTCTTTGTTTCCCCTCTTCATCTTCAGATTCTTGGCAAAGGATATTGAAAGTTTTGATTGCTTCTTCGGTTAAATCAATTATTAGTTCAACTCCTTTGGATTTAATTTCGCTTTTAGCCATTTCCGTCACTTCTGCTACGCCAGATTCGCCAGTTCCCATAATAATCACATCCGGGGCTTGATCAATGACTCTTTTTATATCTTCAACATCAATAAGGTGGCTTTCTTTCCGCCACCACTTTAAAACTTCTCCGGTCCAACGGACTTCAACATCATGATTATAGGTTTTACCATCAATTTTAATTGAACCAAAACGATATTCTTCAATCATAGTTCGCAGATATGAAACGGATTAAGATTTATGTAAAAGTGACTGTCACCTATTAAATATTAGTATTTGTCTTGATAAATTGAAAGGGGCGGACTTGTCTGTCCGCCCCTTAGTCTATTGATCTTCTCCTTAGAGATCGTAGACCTGAGCGTATTTATTGTTGATGTATGCCAGCCAGATTTCGGGATTCAACGGCTGGCCGGTGACTTGCTGCGTTAGTTCGGGCAAGGTGTAAACGGGTCCCCATTGGTGGACGTTCTTTCTTAGCCATTCCAGAAGAGAACCCAGGTTTCCTCGGGCGATCTCGTCTGCGAGACCCGGGATTTCTTGCTCGATGGTTGCCCAGAGCTGGGCAGACAGCAGGTTGCCGAGAGCGTAGGTCGGGAAATACCCGCAGTATCCGTGCGACCAGTGGATGTCTTGCATGCATCCATTGGCGTCGTTGTCTGGGCGGATGCCGAGGTATTCCTCCATCTTTGCGTTCCAGGCTTCCGGGAGATCGGCTGGATTGAGAGATCTGTCGAGCATGGCCATCTCCAGCTCCATGCGCAGGAGGATGTGGAGATTGTAGGTTGCCTCGTCCGCCTCGATTCGGATCAGCGATGGCTTGACGACGTTGACCGCTTTCCAAAGTTGTTCGGCAGAGACATCGTCGAATGACGGTGCGAACATTGCCTGCAGTGTTGGGAAGAAGAATTTCCAGAATGGCAGGCTTCTGCCGACAATATTTTCGAACATCCTGGATTGGGATTCGTGGATGGCCATTGAGAGACCGGTGTCGAGGAACACCCAATCGAACAGCGAATCCATTCCCTGACAGTATAGGGCATGTCCTGTTTCGTGGATGGCGGCAAAGAGGCCAGGGGACATTTCTTGCGGAAAGAGCCTTGTCGTTATGCGGGTATCCTTTGGGCCCGTGGTTATGGTCATCGGGTGGCCCGGGACCTGATCAAGCCTTCCTTGGTCAAAGTCGAAGCCACATCTCCTGGCCACGATTCCGGCCAACAACAATTGTCGTTCAGGCGGGAAATATCCTTTGAGGAAGGCGTGTTCCGGGGCTGGCTTGGAGCCGATCAGGCGCACCAGTTCGCTGAGGGGTTGCCGCAAGGGCAGAAGGGTTTCCTTTGCCATCTTTGCGGTCATGCCTGGCTCAAAGTCCGGAAGGAGCGCGTCGTACGGGTGATCCGAAAAGCCGATGGCGTCGGCTTTGGCCCTGACGAGACTGAATACCTCGATGAGATGGGGCAAGAACATGGCAAAACTTGATGTCTTTCTTGCTTTTCGCCATTCTCGTTCCGCCCTGGAGGTTGCTTCGGCCAGTGCCCTTACCAAGCCAAGAGGAACTGCTCTTGTCCGCTGGCAGATATCTGTCATCCGAGCGATGAACCGTCGTTGGTTCTGATCAAGTTCGGCGTCGTCTGCGAGTTCGGCCAAGATGTCTCCGACTCTTGGATTCTGGAGTTTCTCTGCTGTCTTTGTCGCCATGAAGGCGAATATTCCATCGCGCCCCGGGCCAGCGTCTTTGGGCATGTATGTCTGGACGTCCCAGGCCAGCAGGCTGCTCGTGTGGCCGTAGATGGCCGCTTGTTTCAGGAGATATAGTAGTTCTTTCCATTTAGTCATTTCATCCTCCGATTTTGTCTAGGTGTTTTTTTGAGACTCTCTATTTTGTAAAAAGGGCTGATAAGCCTCCTTTTCTAGGATCATGAAAGTGATCCTTATTAAATATTAAAGAAATTCCTGAAAATGTCAAATTATCTACCAAGACAAAACCCCGTTAAAAAACAGGGTCGTCTATATAAAGTAAATCTAAAGAAAATAAAAAGAGCCACGAAAAGATGCGGCTCTTCCAATTCTCCTCTTTCCGACCTAGATCGACTAAACAACGCGGAAAGAGGATCTTTCATTGGAAGAGCCACAAGCCGGCTACCTGTCAAAAGCCAGATAAACGTTTTGCGACTCTCCCAACGATATGTTTAAGGTGCTGATTCCACATAAGCAAATCTCGGAAAGTTTGTCAACAGCCCGATGGTCTCGGAATATAGAGATTACGACTTTGCAAAATCCATATTTGGCCTTGCTTATCTATTGCCCATTCAATATCCTGAGGAGTGTCGTTGAATTCTTGCCTTAATCTTTCTGAAAGCAGAAATAGGGCTGATGCTTGGGAAAAACTCAGGACTTTCGGCCCTTGACGCCAAACCATTATTTTTTCGCTACGGCTAAATCTATATTGTTCTATCTTTTTAGCTTTACCAGAAACTATTTTTTCTCCTAATCCCTTAACTGCTTCAATTTCAACAATATCCTCGTTATTGGTCTGAATACCGGTTCCGAAAATAACTCCAGCACAATTAACTTTAACCATTTCCTGGATCACTATTGCCATCTTAAGACGGTTGACTAAATTTTTATCATTATTAAGAAAAGTAACTACATCAGGCTTAAAAGCAGATGAAATTACCTTGATAACGTTTTTTGTTATTTCTTTTGCCGGTACGTTCAGGCAGGTTTCAAAAAGTCCGGCCAGAGATTCTTTATCTCCGTCTTCTATCGTTGTTGAAGAACGAACGGCAAAGTGTTTTTCAGAACCAGAATAGTTTAATACTAGTTTTTCAATCCCATTAATAATATTTTGAGGAGGATTTTTTAAAAGTCTTTGTAGCTTTGGAAAATCTTTTAATTTGACAGGAGTTTTAAATCCCAATTTCTTAATGACTTTATCAAAAACAATAGTGGTTAGAACTGAGCCATGAGGGATTTGAAAACCAGATATTTTTAGTTTTGAGAGTCGGTAAGCCTTATTGCCGCATAAATCATTATTAAACAATGAGACGTCCCATAAGGATAAAGTCTCTCGATTTCCTGACCTAGAAAGATTGATTATTCTAACACCAGCGCTCGAAGCAGTAATTTGAACCTCGTTACCTTCTTTGAATTTAGCAGATCCTATTAGAAATGCCTTATGTCCTTTGTCAGTAAGAACGCGCATGGCATGTTGAGTAGCTACTATTCCAGGATAGAGTATATAAAGAGGATCTTTCCATGCAGTTAGGGCTCCGAGAATATTGTAATTCCTACTTCTAACTAATTCTTCGCCTACCAAGATAATGATCTCTCCTTTCTTAAGTTTTTCTTTATTAACTTTCTTAAGCTTTTGTAAGTCAGTAATGTCATTAATAATAGTAACTTTCCCCTTAATCTTATTTAGGTTTGTTTTTTGTTTTTCTTCTTTCCAATAATTCATCGCTTCGATAAAGATGATTCCCTGTCTGTCGGAAGAAAATTCACCTCGCTGGGGTCCATATTTTTCAGACAAATCATTAATTGCTTTGCTTACCTCTAAAATTTCGTTGTCAAAAAGAACCTGATTAAATTGTATTTGTGGAGGGACTGATAGTAGTTCGGCTTGAGAATTTTCTGTTGGGCAAAGCATTTTGTTCTTCTGGGGTATTTCCTTTTTTACAATAATAGCTCCTTGTCCTTGGGTTTCCACTAGATAGCGATCAGCTACCAGAGACTGGACTCCTTCGTTCATGCCAAAGACAGCATAAATTTCTACCTTGCCGTTTTCCTTGATAGCATAGCCACCATAAGGGATATGATCGGGAATTATTTTTTCCTTATTTAACTTTGGAGTACCAATGGAGGCGTGGAAGAATCCTGTGACTTGGCTATTTTTGTTTTTGTGATAATTCTGGGAGATAGCGAGAGAATATATTTCTTTTATGGCTTTAACAACTTCTTTGACTGAAGTTTGGGCGATAAATCTGGGGCCAGGAGGATTTTCCAGGCCAGGAACTACATAAGCTCTTCTGACAGCAATAGAGTGGGTAGGAGCGCTCTTAATGATTTTAGGGATCAAGGTTTTCAACTCTTTGATCATCTCAGCAGGAAGGTCTTGGTGTTTTGAAAAATAATCAAAGGCTTTTAAAGAGAAAATGAAAATATCAATTGTTCTGGCATTAATTTCTTTAAGTTTCCTAATACCATCGATTCTAGGATTGGGTAATTTGTATTCCGAAGGCGTTAGTAGATATTTCATTTATTTTAGTTAATTTTATTATTGGTAAAGCAAAAAATAAAAAAAGAGCCCCTTAAAGGCAGGGGCCCAATAGAAGAATAAATATGGCGGTTTATCTCAGTAAGTTATAACTTCATTAATGTGTATTCCTAACATAATCCAAGTAAGAGATTTAGTCAAGGGGTGGTAGCCTCTCTTTCTTCCGGCAGAACATTTTACCATATTGAGCTTGAAGCTCTTTTGCTCTTTCTGAAGAAAGGCCAGCGTATTTCATAGATCTATTATAACAAACCAAAGGTTTGGTATACCAGCAGCTATAACCTTATCCGAAAGCCGCGAAAATACCCCGCAGCTTGCTGCGGGGCCGAATAAGTTAAAAACAAAAACGCCGCTATAGCCAAATTTCAGAAATGGCTTTGGATCAAGTGAAATAACAAAAGTTAAAACAAAAAATAAAACACCCAATATAATGGTTATTTCTTTAAACTTTCGTGACTGGAGAATTTTTGCTAACTTGTTCATTACGTGTCTCGATTGCCTGACCGAGCTAGATTGTTTATAAAACGCCTTATTTTATTCGTAGATTCTAGTTCCAGAAATTCTTTCGGAGAAAGCCATCTAAATTCGTCATGCTCAAAGCTTAATTTTATGTCATCAGATTTTGTTTTAACAATATATGCAATAGTAACCCAAAATTCGCCTTTATCGTTTTTATGTGATTCAACGTCGAAAGGTTTAATATCCTTAACTGATAGACCGCATTCTTCGTTAACTTCCCTGATTAATGCATTAAAGGCATCTTCGCCAAAATCTATTTCGCCACCGGGCAAATCCCATTTATTGGGGCTAGTTGGATCTGTAGAAGATCGATGCAATGATAAAACTTTTCCTTCGCTATTTAAAATAATGGCTTTTTGAGTAACTCTTGTTTCCATAAATTTATTTTAGCGATTTTTGCTATCCCCTAATGACATGTCTCGGTCAGGGCTGATTTTAAGAATTTACTAAAATCAGCTTCTTTTCTCGGCGCCAGCTTTTGATTTCTGCTTCACGCTTTAAGGCGCTACTTCGATCTATATATTGCTCGGTATACAATACTTTCTTTACTTTTTTTGATCGGGTATATGCTCCTCCCTTTCCTAAATTATGCTCTTTAAATCTGCGCCGCACATCAGTTGTAATGCCGGTATAGATCGTCTTATCTTCACATTCGATTAAGTATACATAATACATGGTAAAGAATTTATGAAGTGTACATTTGCACTGTTGTGTTTAGTACCTTTTCACCTTCGTTTGTCGGCTGAGGCTATGGGACGATGTTAGAACCTTTTTATATAATTTAAAATAAAAAATATTTGATTTAATTATTCGTCAATGCCTTCTGCTAGTAAATGAAAATGAAGATAATTTACCGTCTGATATGAAGGACCATTTGTGTATATTTTATATTTTTCAAGCTTTTCTTCTCTGATAATCTGTCCGATAATCGCATAAGCATCGATAAGATACCCCTTATCTTCTTCAGAAATATCGCCAATATCTTTTATATCTTTTTTAGGGATTATCACATAATGAATGGTGGCTTCATGTACTGGAGAATCCATGACTATTGTTTTGTCAGTTTCTTTTACAATTAAAGGTATCAGTCCTGGTAGCTTTTGAATCCCGACAGAACCGATTAAACCCAATAACTCATTTGGATTTAGACAATTTTCATCACAATAATCAACCGCCAAAAAAGACCGAGGCTGTACGTCTCTGAATAAATATCCACCGATTACTATTCCTACGATAAGAGTAATAATGGAGAACAATATAATTTTTTTGTTCATATTTTTACTAGCTGCGGGGCTTGGATTCCCTCCTTCGCTAAAGCTACGGAAGGGCGCGGCGAACTAAGATTTTGCTGTATTCCCCTATATTACCCTATTCCCTCCGCCGACAAATAATCTTTGACCGGTTAGCCAATGTGCTTGCTCGGAAGCCAAAAAGACTATGACATCGGCCACGTCTTCCGGTTGCCCAATTCTTCCAAGAGGACAATGCTTGGTCTGAAGCTCTTCAACTTTCTTGGACATCCAACCCGTTTGAATCGGTCCAGGTGCCACGATGTTTACAGTAATCCCATACTTTCCAAGCTCAACGGCAGCCGAGCGGCTGTAAGATTCCATTGCCGCTTTACTGGCACCGTAAGAAATTGATGTTGGGAAGCATTCAGCCCAATCAGTGCTTACGTTGATAACTCTCCCCCATCTTGCATTTCTATTCTTATGACGCCGAGCAAATTCTTCCATCATCAACGCGCTTGCCTTGGCGTTAACGGCGAAATGTTTTTCATACTTCTCGGCAGAAATAGTACTAGATATTAAACCAGTCAGGGTTTCTTTCGCGGAAACTTGCGGATCAAACGTGTCTGGATCGCAATACGCAGCATTATTAACCAATATCTCAACTGGACCGAATATTTCTTCTGCCTTATCAAATAAAACGGGAATAGCTTTAATATCCGATAAATCAACTTCAAAAGCATCTGCTGTTCCGCCATCTTTCCGTATCTCTTCCGGGGTTTTATCAGCTGAAGAAGATCGTCTCTCTTTATAAAGAAGGTCTAAGTCTTTAGTCCGATCATTTTCTATTTTCAAATATGTAATAAAAACCTTGACTCCTTGCTTGGCAAGAGCCTTGGCAACTGCTGAGCCAATCCCGTGATTAGCGCCAGTGACAAGAGCGATTTTGTTTTTTAAGAGAAGGTCAATCATGTTTTCTAAAAGGCGCCCGCACCTTTTATAAACTGAATAGTGGCGATAAAATTTATTACTTTCGCAAGCCCTTTTTTCCGATTTCCCCGCTCAAATCTTCAAAGAATTTTCTCATTTTTCCGTAATCAAATCCTTTTTTGATGAGAATCGGATCATCAAGCAATAACCCGCTTTTTAAGAATTGGCTGCCGCATTGGATTGGGTCAATGTGCCAGTCAAACTTAATTCTCGCCTGCCGTAAAAGTTCTAAAACGCTCCAATCCCCTTTCTTTAAAATCCAGTAGAGGTCAAAGAAATCTCGGCCGCGAGGATTCTGGTTGATGGTAAAAACCTTATTAACGGCGATGTCTTTTAGACTATCTACGGACAGGCCTTGTTTTTCCATCGGCTTTTCTATTTGCGGAAACGGGAAATAAGTGAATTCCACTTTCAGTATTCTTTTTCCGGAAAATAGCAGATGGAAAATATTTCTATTAAAAGATTGCTGGTAATCTATTTTCCGGAAACAGAGAGCTTGTTTTGCCTTGAATAAAAAAGGCGTTATGTCTTTGACGTCAAACTCTTTTTCTGAAAAGAAATCCAAGTCTTCGGAAAAACGGTGCCGTAAGTAAAATTTACTCAAAGCCGTTCCGCCGGTGAAATAGAAATGTTCTCTCAGCGCCGGCGCGGCGGAGACAAAATCGAGAAACTTTTCCTGTTCCGGCGTGGTCACTTTTTTCCCCATAGCAGAAAGCTCAAAAAGTTCTTTTTTTGAGGGTCTAGGTTCAACTTATCCCAGTATTTCAGCAAAAGCCGGCGGGAAATCTTTTTCCCGGCCAAGCCAAAATTGATCATCTGTTCCAATCGCCATTTGTTCCAGGCGTCCTTGTTTTGTTTCAGCCTTTTTGTGTCGACGTTCCAATTGTACATATTTATTTCGTTAGAATCAAACTTGTTTATATTTTAACACGAAAAACGGGAAATTAAAAGACCGGCTGAAAACCGGTTTTATAAAAAATGGTGTCAACTCTGATTTTTGATTAAATTAAGTTTCTTTTTTCTTCGCCAGCCTTTGATTTCTGTTTCGCGCTTCAAGGCGTTGCTTCGGTCTATATATTGCTCGGTATATAATATTTTCTTTACTTTCTTTGATCGGGTATATGCTCCTCCCTTACCCGAACTGTGCTCTTTGAGTCTGCGTTGTATGTCAGTTGTAATGCCGGTATAGATCGTCCCATCTCCACATTCGATTAAGTATACATAGTACATAGTAATAGCAATTGATATATCGAAACTCTGTTTCGTTATAAATTACGCAATTTCGTCGTATGCTGTGAGTTTCAGTTTAGTATCGATGACGGTATTTTACCAACGCGTCTCGATCGCCCTAGTGCCGTCCGAATCCTTTTTCGGTCCGTGGATGGAATAGTATTAGAACTTAGTTTATGAGGAATTTTGTTATTTTGAAGAATAGTTAAAAACCATCTAAGATACTATTGCTTTTAATATTTCTTTCCCATACGTTAAGTTTTCAAATATGAAATCTGGATTTTCAACTTTTAATTCTTCCTTTGAATATTTTCCGGTTGTGACAGCAATAGTTCTAACTCCTGCTTCTTTTCCGGAAATTACATCTCTTGGTGTATCTCCAACAACAAAAATATTTTTATCAGACTTAAATCTAAAATTATCTTCAGCTCTTTTTATAGCTATCTTTACTAAATTAGTTCTATTTTCATCTTCACCGCCAAAGCCTCCAAGTTTAAAATAATCATTTAGATTGACATTTTTTAACTTTGCTCTAGCGATAGGTTCTAAATTCGCAGTAACTAATCCTAATAAAACACCGTTCTTTTCTAGTTTCCTCAGTAATTCTTCCACCCCGTCCAACAAATAAAGTTTATCACCAATAATATTCTTTTCATAAAAAACTGCCATTTCTTTCATTGCTTCATCTATCTTTGATCTTATCCTTTGCTCGCTCGTTCCTTTTTTCTTTAAAACCTCCAATATTACCTGTTTGTCAGACTTTCCTGAATGATCAATAATATCAATACTTGCGTCTATCCCATAAACTTTTTCAAAAGCATAAGAAAAAGAAAGTGTATGCTTTTTATTACCCTTTTTAATTAGGGTTCCATCTATATCAAATAAAACTAATTTATTTTTATTCATTAATTTATTCTATCAAAAAATCGGTTAAAAGACAATTCACAGCCTATTTAATAGATTAAAAAACCGCTGGGCGAACCATGCGGTCTTTATTACTTATATCTTCTATTTAAGGCTCAAACAGGCAAGCAATTCTTGAAGACAATCCTCTCTACTGCCTTTTGTGTTAATTTCGTATTTAGTTATCTCTGGCCAATTAAAATGCGAAAAGATCTCTCTCTGAACCGTGAATGCTCTATTATTTATTTCTTTTCCTCTACTCTCCTTTTTTGATAAATTACCCCGTGATAGAACGCGATTCCATGATTCATCATAATTTAAATAGCAATCTACTAGATAGCATGGACTCATCTCTTCTATAATCTCCTCTATATGAAGTTTATATTTTTCGTATGGTAGATTGTAATAGTGAATCCAGGAAATAAGACTTACTATTCCACGATCCAAAATTATATAATTATATTTTGTTATCTCGGTTTTCAGGGTTTTTATTCTTTCGCATTCTCTGGCCAAGCGTAATAAAATTTCTGTAGCAGGCGCGATTTCCAAAACCCCATCTCTAATTGCAAAATCAATGTTTGCTGTAACTCTATTCCCAGTGTTATCTATCACCAGGCTTGATAAGCCTTTAGATGATAAATGTCTTTTAAAAAGACTAATCAGAGTTGTTTTGCCGGCCCCGTCATAGCCTTCAAACAATATTATTTTGCCCTTTTCATATATAATATTTTTCAATGTGCATCTCCTTTAAGCTAAAGAGTATCACAAAATATGGTATTGTCAAGCTGTTTCAAAATCAACTAAAGAGTCTATCCAATTATAGCCTCCAAATAATATTATTTTGCACCATCATAATAATTAAATATTAATGAATGACGTAATGTACAGAGTTTAACTTTTTAGCCAGGGCCCGTACTTTATTTTTTGTATTTTTATTAATCTTTTTGTTATTTACGCAAGATATAATAATTCCAGATAATATTGATAAATCTTTTTTTGTGATACCCAGTCTGCATTGCTCTTGAATCCCAAGTCTTAATCCCTTCTGTTTCTTACCAGAAAGTGTCCTCTCTGGCATCGTTATAATCCCGACAGAGGCTAATTTTTTTGTGACATCTATAATATTAGGTACGTCTATGCAGATTTGGTGCGTATTCGTGAAATGAGGAAGTGGCCCGACAAGGCGTAATTCATCGCTTAATAATTTTGCAAAATACCGGGTTTTGCTAATAATATTTTTTGCATATTTTACTCCAAACTTTTCCATTTCAATTACTGTAATCAATAGCGCTAAAAGACTGCCAGTATGAATGCTTGAAATTGTTTTTTCAAATTCTTTATTTATGGTGGTATACAAACGTTTGTTATTTAACAGAATAATAGCCTTCTGCGGACCTGGAAATGTTTTATGCGTAGTTCCTCCGAAAAAAAAGTTTTTGTGTGTTGGAAAATTAAAAATATGAGAAAAATAGAAAAGCTGAAGGTGAGAGATGTCATAATAAATAATCCAGTTAGAGGGCACAATTTTTAAGAGCTTTTCGATATTAAGTGGATTTACCGTAATGGTGTGATCAATATAAATTAAAGCTTTTTCGCCTTTCCATTGTTTAATAATTTTCTTTAATTCTACATAATCAAC
>JAHIOR010000023.1 GCA_018895125.1 Patescibacteria group bacterium
ATCACCAATGCTATTCGCGCCCACAACGAAGCGACCGGCAAAACCAGGGACAATTTAATTGAAAAAGCAATTTACGCCGCTGATCCCTTGACCGGCTTGATTGTCGCCGCCACCTTAGTCCTGCCCAGCAGAAAAATAGGGGATTTAATTCCGGAAAATGTTTTAAACAGGTTTAAAGAAAAATCATTTGCCAGGGGAGCTAGAAGAGACGCCATTGCCTCTTGCACAGAAATTGATCTTTCCTTGGAAGAGTTCGCCAAAATCGGCCTGGAAGCGATGCAAGAAATTAGCAGTGATTTAGGATTGTAATTGTTATGACGTTGTAATGTCGTGCTAACAACTAACAATTGTGGCGATCGCAATAAATGTTAGTTGTTTTAATATAATGTAATGTATTATACGCCATGGATTAACACGAGAGCTTGCTTTTTTTCGAGAAAGCGGTAGTATAGATTCATTCAAAATTCTGTGGAATAGAAAGGAGATAATCCCATGAACACTACCGGACCGGGTTGGTATATCGTGGAGGTGGAAAACGGCGAGGTTGTATGGGTGAAGGAAGGCCCATACATTAAGGAAGATGCCGATATGGCGGTGAGGGATAGCACCGCTCGTTCGGGCGAGATAAAAGCCCTTTGGTGGGACGGCAAATCCTGGTCGTCCACGCCACCCTCTGTACATTAAATCGTCAAGTTCTTTGCCGAGACCGCCACGTCAACGCGCCTGGCGGTCTTAAATTTCTTGAGTTTTCCTGTTATAACCAACGCTGACAGATACTCAGATACTGTTGAGGTTAGACCTCAACCAACTCATGTTATATTTTGGCCTATCAAACTTCTTGCAATCTCTAGATAAATATGCTACCAAAGTCTTACAGGAGGCTTAACCAATGGAAAGAAGAACAATATTTAATTGTGGAAAGTGTCAATCTGATTTCTCTGACAGCCTGGGAACAGTCTTGGCCGTCAGAAAGGCAGGCGACCGAGTTATGCCATGCACCTGCGCTGGCTGCAGAAACAATTGCAGCCCAAAGGTGAAAGTAAGAAAAAAGAGAGAACATAATGAAAAAAGAACGACAAAAATAAAATAAGTAGTCGTCTGTTTCAAAAGACTGCCACAAAGTGGCAGTCTTGCATATCTTGACAAGGAATTAGGTTTTGGTAGTATGGTCTTGTACTTTAAAAAACAAAGGCGATGAAAGAGACTTTCCCCTCTGGAGCCTGCCGACGAAAACCATGTTTAGCGTGGATTAAGCCGTGCCGGGATTGCGCCCGTTATAGCGCTCGCGACCCGCTATCCCGTTTAATGGGGTGTCGGGCCCAAAAGGCGACTGTAGTAATACAGCCCGTAAATCAAAGTGGCACCGCGGTTCGACAAGCTCACTGTAAGCTTCTCCCCGTCTTTGAGATAAAGCCGGGTTTTTTATTTTACCGAAATGAAAAAAAATCGCTTAACCAAAAAGAGAAGATACGATATCGTCGTTTTTGACTGCGACAGCACCTTGACTAAAATCGAGGGTATTGACGAGTTAGCTCGAATGAAAGGAAAGGAAAAAGAGGTTTGCAAACTAACTACTGCTGCCATGGAAGGAAAGGCAAAGTTCCGCCAAACCCTAAAAAGAAAATTAGAAATAGTCAGGCCTTGTAAAAAAGATTTGGCCTTGTTAGCAAACCTCTATATTAAAAACCAGGTTAAAGAAGCAAAAGAAACGATTGCTAAATTAAAACAAGAAGGATGTAAGGTTTATATTGTTTCTGGCGCGTATTCACAAGCCGTTCTTCCTTTTGCAAAACATCTTGGAGTCCCCAATAAAAATGTCTTTGCCATTAATCTTCGGTTCCAAAAAAACGGAAATTATCTTAGCCCTGATTGGAAAAATCCTCTGACGAAGAATAAAGGCAAACGGCATATTATTAAAGAATTGGCGAAGCAAGGAAAAACCGTGCTTATAGGCGACGGCGCCACCGACCTTGAGGCCAAAAAAGCTGTTGATTTTTTTATCGGTTTTGGCGGCGTTGTCAAAAGACAAATTGTCAAAGAAAACGCCGATGTTTTTATAACAAATCTGCTTGATATATCGAAACTCTGTTTCGCTATAGAAACGCCCAATCTTTTACCAATTTTAAAGATAGTTCAAAAAGGTCGAGAAATATGTTAATCTTAAAGAATAACTAACCAAAAACATGCTAGACATAAAATTCATCAGGGAAAATCCAGAGCTAATTAAAGAAGGCTGCCGCAAAAAACAAATTAAAATCGATATCGACCAGCTCTTGGAAATAGATAAAAAAAGAAAAGAATTGATGTTGGCCCTTGAAGACGCCAGGGCCCAAAAAAACAAGGCTAATGAAGAGATAAACAAGTTTGTTTCTGGCGAAATAAAACAGCTTCATGAAAAAGGGAAAAAAGAAGTGATTATTTTAAAAATGAGAGAGCTAGACAAAAATAATGACCGTATTGAAGCTGAATTCAAAGAATTAGATGGCGAGTTCCAGGGCTTAATGGGATTAATTCCCAACCCACCAGCCCCAGATGTCGAGGAGGGCAAAGACGACACGGAAAACAAAGTGATTAAAAAATGGGGCAAGCTGCCCGAGTTCGATTTTGAACCCAAATCTCATTTTGAGCTAGGGGAGTCTTTAGACATTATCGATACCAAAAGGGCTGGAAAAGTTTCAGGGTCCAGATTCGGTTATTTAAAGAACGGTATGGCTAAACTAGAACTGGCAATGATAAATTTTGCCGTTGACTTTTTATCTGAACAGGGCTTTATACCCGTAATTCCGCCAGTGATGATAAGCCTGGATTCAATGAAAGGCATGGGCTACTTAGAACATGGCGGTGAAGAGAATATGTATATTTTAGACAAGGACAACCTAGTTTTAGTCGGTACCTCGGAACAGTCAATCGGGCCGATGCATAAGGATGAAACTTTTGAAGAAAAAGATTTACCCAAAAGATATATTGGTATTTCCACTTGCTTTAGGAGAGAAGCGGGAAGTTATGGTAAAGACACTAAAGGAATCTTGAGAGTTCATCAGTTTAATAAAGTAGAAATGTTTTCTTTCACGAAACCGGAAGATTCTGATAAAGAACATGAATATCTTTTATCTCTGGAAGAAAAACTAATGCAGGCTCTAGAATTGCCTTATCAGGTGGTTAAGATGTGTTCAGGAGATCTGGGCATGCCAGCGGCCAGAAAATATGACATTGAAGTCTGGCTGCCTTCAGAAAACCGCTACCGGGAAACCCATTCAACCTCAACCTGCACTGACTTTCAGGCCAGAAGGCTTAATATTAGATTCAAGAGAAAAGACGGCAAATCAGAGTTTGTCCATATGCTTAATGGCACGGCTTTTTCTGAAAGGCCAATCTTAGCCATCCTGGAAAATTACCAGCAAAAAGACGGTTCAGTCTTAATTCCAAAAGTTCTGCAAAAGTACACTGGATTTGAAAAGATTGAGAAGTAATTTAAAACAAAGCCCCTTCTCAATAAAGAAAAGGGACTTCGAGAATTTTCTGGTAAACCAGAGAATTTAAGCCCAGGTTGGATTTTCCTCCGAAGAGAAAAATACAAATCCTGAACTATCTTATATATATCATGTCTATGAAAACTTGTCAAGGGAAAATTCTGATTCTTCACGGCTGGGGTTCTTCTAGCGGGTCTTGGAATAAAGTAGAAGAATCCTTAAATTCCTTGGGATATTCGGTAATAATTCCGGACTTGCCTGGTTTTGGCCAAGAGCCAGAACCATTAAAGCCCTGGGACGTTGATGATTACATGAACTGGGTGGAACAATTCTGTGTAAAAAACAATCTAAATAATTTTCTGCTTCTCGGTCATTCTTTTGGGGGTCGAGTAGCAATAAAGTTCACTGCAAAATATCCAGAAAAAGTTAAAAAGCTGATTCTTTATTCAGCGGCTGGCGTCACTCCCAGGCCAAAAACAAGGCTTTCTTTGTTAAGGCTTTTTTCAAAAGCAGCCAATATTATTCTCTCTTTGCCTATCTTAAATCTGCTTAAAAAACCTTTAAGAAAGGGGTTTTACAGTCTTTTGGGAACCAGGGACTATTATTTTCTTTCCAGCAGGATAATGCTGGAAACCTTTAAAAAAGTGATTGAAGAAGATCTTTCTTTCCTCTTGGGCAAGATTTCCGTTTCCACTTTTATTGTCTGGGGAGAAAAAGATATGTTAACTCCGGTTCAAGATGCAAAACTAATGAATAAGGAAATTCCGGGTTCAACCCTAAAAATTATTCCTAATGGCAGCCATTATCTGCACACCAGAGAGCCGAAGAAACTAGTTGAAGCAATTAAAGAATTTTTAAA
>JAHIOR010000024.1 GCA_018895125.1 Patescibacteria group bacterium
GCAACGCCTGGAGCCTGGTAATGATGCCGACCCTGGGATCAACCCCGCCAGCTAATTTCTTTGTTCTGTCGATATTGTTTTCTTTTGCAATTGGTATTGTTTTGGCTTTATTATATGAGTTTGTCAAAAGCTTATTAACTTCCGGTTGCTGCAAAAAAGCTTGTCAGTTTTCCTGCTTGCTGATAACCATGTCCTTAATATTTTTTACCTTGCCAGCTTATCTTCTCTTCAACACCCCCTTGGCTTTATTAGTTTCCTGGTTTTTCAGCCAGGCAATCATTTGTTTTCTGACCAGCTTGGTTTTTGTCAAAATTCTGGACTAGTTGGTTTTAACTGCAGAAACCCTGGATTCCTGATGGGTCCAGGGTTTTTCTATTGTAAAACGAATGTATTATCAGTATAATTGGGTAATAACAATAATAACTGTTTAAATATGGACAAAAACAAATTTAGCATCAAAAAAGCCTTGTCTTTTAGCTGGGAAAAAGCCCAGGAACACGTTAAGTTTTTCCTAGTCATGTTTCTTTTTAATGTTGCCATAGTCGTGCCAATCTATATTTTAGACGCCTTTTTGTCAAAACAGGAATCAATCCTGGCCGCTACCGTTAACTTACTTGTGTCTTTGGCTTACAACTTGTTTTACTTTGTTTTTTCAATTGCCCTGATCAAGGTGTTTCTGGAGATAAGCCGTGGAACCAGGCCGAGTTTTAATTCTTTTCTGGCAACCTTGAAGCCGCTATTTACTGACTGGAAATTACTTTTAAACTATATATTGACCTCATGCTTATACGGTTTGATTGTTTTCGGCGGCTTCTTGCTCTTCATTGTCCCCGGTGTTATCTGGGGGATCAAGTATTCTCAATGGTCTTATCTGGTCATAGACAAGGGCCTGAAGCCGGTTGAAGCCATGAAGGAAAGCGGCCGAATTACCCAGGGCTCGAAAGCAAAAATGTTCTTGCTTGATATGAGTTATGTCGGCGTTGTCATCATTGGTTTTTTGCCCAGCATTTTCACTTTGGGATTTGGATTTTATCTGATCGGCTCAATGATGATGATGAGCAATATCTATGTTTATCTCAAGCTAGTAGAACCATGGCCGGTTTTGTCAGAGCCTTTAAATTCTGCTGTTCAATCTTAAAAATATGACCATTGCTATTCTTATTGCCGGATTCGGCGGGGGAATGATCAGGGGCCTAGTCGGTTTTTTAAAATATTATTATTCCTATAAAAATACTCCCTTTAATATTTTCTACTTTTTTGGGACAACTTTTGTTTCGGGAATCGTAGGCTTGTTAACAGCCGGAGCAATCAAAGAATCAGGGTTAACCTGGTTAACTATCAGCGGACTTAATTCAATCAGCCCGGCAATGGCTTTAATTATCGGCTATGCCGGCGGAGACTTTCTGGAAAACCTCTACAAAATCATTCTCAAAAAGCCATTGTTGTTTTCGAAAAAGTAATTTTCGAAAAACCATAGGTATTTCCAAAGAAACAATAAAGTAAAACCCTTCTTATGGGGTTTTAACTTAAGATGATTTGCTTTATCTTTTCTGGATTAGGCAAATTGGTGAAGTTGAATTTATTCTGGCTGCCGGCGGTCTGTATTTCTAAATCGCCGAAATTAAGGAAAGAAGCCAAGATTCCGGTCATCTTGACGGAAACGTCCTGGATTTTATCTTTCTGGAATTCGCTGGCGCTGTATTTGAAAAACCCAAGCTGTTTTGTGGCAATGATTCTTTTATTAGTAACCACCACTGTATTTAAAGAATAAATCATCAAATTGAAAAACAAGAGATTCCAGAGAAAGAACCAAAAGGCCGAAGCCAGGAACCAATAAAGATTTGCATAAGTGCCTAAAATTAAGAAGGGATAAACAGCCAAAGGAACTAGCGCTGTTATAATAATCAAAAACATTGGCAGGGCCAAAGTAAGCCAGTGCTTTCTGGCAACCAAAAGAGTAGTTTCTCCAGGCAGCTGGCCCTTAAAAGTATTGCTGGATATGAATAAGGCAAAAGGCATTTTATAGAATGATAGTTAACTTCTTAAAAGTTAACTTTTAATAAGTTAACAAAGTCAACAAGCTTGTCTAAAATATCTTGCCAGTCAACTAAATTGAACATGGTAAAAACAACTAGGAAAAAGATGCTAGAGCTGATAAAAAATAGCAAAGCCAAAATTTTTGGCTTGGCCCCGATTCCGAATCTGATTAAGTGATAAATAATGGCAAAAACATACCAGAGATTAACCCCAAAAATGATTAACAGAAGGATAAAGGGGATTTGGTTCAGCATTTGTCTTTAATTTATTCTATATTAAAAAAACGTTTAAACCAAGTCTTTAGTCAAATATTTTTGGAAGCGTAATAGTTTTGGGGTAAAGACTGGCGGCGTGTTATGATGTAAAAATGCTGGATTTATCTAGTTTAAACAAAAAACAAAAACAAGCAGCCCAAGCAGGCGCCGGTCCTCTTTTAATTGTGGCTGGAGCCGGCACTGGCAAAACCAGGGTGATTACTAATCGGATCGCTTATCTGATTGAGAAAAAGGGCATTAGTCCTGAAGAAATTTTAGCAGTAACCTTTACCGATAAAGCTTCCCAGGAAATGATTGAAAGAGTTGATCAGTTATTATCTCAAGGTTATCGGGATCTTTGGGTTTCAACCTTTCATTCTTTTTGCGAAAGGGTTCTCAGAGACCATGGTTTGGATATTGGTTTGCCGACTGATTTTAAGCTGGCTGACCAGACTTTAGCTTGGTTGTTAATGAGGCAGAATTTAGATAAGTTGCAGCTTGATTACTATGCCCCGATTGGCAACCCGAGTAAGTTTCTTCATGTTTTAATTGATCATTTTTCCAAATGCAAAGACCAGGCAATTATGCCTGAAGATTATTTGAAATACAGCCAAAAAGCCAAAGAAGATAAAGACAGGCTTAAGGAAATCGCTTTAGCTTATGGAACTTATCAGCAATTGCTTTTAGATAACAATCTGCTTGATTTTGGCGACTTGCTCTTATATTGCCTGAAGCTTTTTAAAGATCGGCCAAAGATTCTGGAAAAGTATTGTCAGCAGTTTAAATATATTTTGGTTGACGAGTTTCAGGATACCAATTGGATTCAATACCAGCTGGTGAAGTTATTAGCTTCTCCTAGGAATAATTTAACTGTTTGTGCTTGCGATGATCAATCTATTTATAAATTCAGAGGAGCTTCTTATGGCAATATCCTGCAATTTAAAAAAGATTTTAAAAAAGCAAAAGAAGTCAGCTTGATTGATAATTATCGTTCTTTTCAGAACATCTTGGATTTAGCTCATAAATTCATCCAGGCCAATAATCCTAACCGTTTGGAATCTTTGAGCAAGATCAGCAAGAAACTGAAAGCTGTTAAAAAAGGCAAAGGACAGATTGCTCATCTTCATTTTCAGACTGCTGAGCAGGAAATCCAGGGAGTGATTGAAAAAATGATTGAGATTATGAAAAAGGACAAACTGGCGACCTTTAACGACTTTGTTGTTCTGGTCAGGGCTAATAATCAGGCCATGAGATTTGCCCGGGCTTTTGAAAGGTCAAAAGTTCCTTACCAATTCTTAGCCTTAAAGGGACTTTATTCCAAACCCATTATCTTGGATATCATTTCCTACTTCAAGTTTTTGGATAATTATCATGAAAGTTCAGCTGCTTTCAGGATTTTGAGTTTGCCGTTTTTAAATATTCCCAGCCAGGACATTGTTAATATAAGCCAATACAGTTACAAGAAATCCAAATCTATTTTCGAATCATTGCAGGAATTGCCTCTGATAGGCGGTGTTTCCCGCGACGCTCAGGAAAAAATTACCAATATCCTCAGCCTGGTCAGGCGGCATACAGAAATGGCTGTTACCAAGAATGTTTCTGAAATTCTTTTGGCTTTCTTGGAAAACTCCGGTTATTTGGAATATCTGGTCAAGCAGGAAAAGAAAGAAGATCTGGAACTGGTTTCCCAGTTTCACAACCGCATCAAGATTTTTGAAGAATCCCATCTTGACGCCCGGCTCAAGTCTTTTATGGAAGAACTGAATTTGGAACTGGATTCCGGGGAGGAGGGGAAGCTTTCTTTTGATCCAGATAGCGGCCCCGAGGTAGTCAGAATCATGACAATCCATTCAGCCAAGGGTTTGGAATTTAATTATGTCTTTTTAGTTAATTTGGTTGACAAGAGATTTCCCAGCTCAAACAGGAGAGATCCGATTGAAATCCCTTCAGATCTAATCAAAGATATTCTTCCCAAAGGAGATTTTCATCTTGAAGAGGAAAGGCGGCTTTTTTATGTTGCCGCTACCAGAGCTAAAAAAGGATTATTCCTGACTTCAGCTGAAAATTATGGCGGCGTCCAAAGCAAGCGGCTGTCCAGGTTTTTAACTGAATTAAATTATTCCAAAGCCATCACGCCTTTGAAAAACAAGGCCATTAGGGTTAAAACGCGGCCCCATTCAGAAAAAATGATTCTGCCGGAAAGGTTTTCTTTTACCCAGCTGACCGCTTTTCAAAAGTGTCCGTTGCAATACAAGTTTGCCCATATTATTAAGATCCCGATCAAAGGCAAAGCAGTCTTTTCTTTTGGCAAAACCATGCATGAAACTCTTTTCCAATTCTTTCTGGAAGCTAGTTCAAAAAAGGCCAGCTTAGAAAGGTTGTTGCAAATTTATCAGGACCAATGGATTGAGGACTGGTACCAGGATAAGAATCAGCGCCAAAAGTATTTTGAAGCCGGCAAAAAGAGCCTGGAAGGATTTTATGAAAATTATTCAAAGAATAATCCCAAGATTTTGTTTTTAAAAGACAAGCCGGCCCTAGAACAGGACTTTAACCTTAAGATCAACGGTCATACCATCAGGGGTAAAATTGACCGCATTGATGTTTTAGAGGACGGGGTTGAAATTATTGATTACAAAACCGGATCAGTTAAAGATAAGCTAAGGCCAGAAGATAAGAAGCAACTTTTAATTTATCAGCTGGCTGCCGAAGAAGTTTTGGGATTAAAGCCTAAGAAATTAACCTATTATTATTTAGACGAGAATAAGACCATTTCTTTTTTGGGAAGCGAGATTGATAAGGAAAAAGAGAAACAGGCCATTGTTGAGGAGATAGAGAAAATCAAGAGAAGCAATTTTTTGCCGACCCCGGGATGGCAGTGTGATTGGTGCGACTTCAAAAACATCTGCGAGCATTCAAAAGCCAAAAACGGTTTTTCATAATATACTAAGAGAATAAAATCAAACATGTCTCTTTCAATCGGTATAGTGGGTTTGCCTAATGTTGGTAAATCAACTCTATTCCAAACCTTAACTAAAAAAGAAGTTGACCGGCTTAATTATCCCTTTTGCACCATTGATCCCAATGTCGGTGTTGTGATTGTTCCTGATGACAGGGTTGATAAATTAGCTGAAATGGAAAAATCAGCCAAGAGGATTTTTACCGCCATAGAATTTGTTGATATTGCCGGACTGGTTAAAGGCGCCAGCCAGGGAGAGGGCCTGGGAAACAAGTTTTTGTCGCACATCAGAGAAGTGGATGCAGTTATCTATCTTTTGAGAGCTTTTAAAAGTTCTGACATTATTAAGACCCAAGAAGAGATAAATCCCTTAACAGATAAAGAGATTTTAGATACAGAACTGATTCTTAAGGATATGGAAACTGTTCAGAAAAGAATTAATAACGTTGACGGCGAGGCCAGGATTGGGAAGAAAGAAGTTATTTTTGAGCTAAAGACTTTAACTAAGATAAAAGACTTTCTGGACAAGGGTTTGATTTTAAGCGAGCAGGAATTCAGTTTAGAAGAAACAATAGTTTTGAGAGATTGCCAGTTATTAACCACCAAGCCCAGGCTTTATCTTCTCAACGGCAAGGATGAGGAGGTGCCAATTGAAATCATTGAGGTTTTTAAAAAGAACCATTGGCAGTTTTTGATTATTGATATTCTGGCTGAGTTTGATTTCAATGATTCCAGTTTTAATAAAGAAGACCGCCAGTCTTTGGGATTAAACTTTGAGCCCGAGCTTGATATTTTAATTAAAGAGTCTTACCGGCTTTTAAATCTAATCACTTTTTTAACCACCGGGCCGGATGAAACCAGGGCCTGGACAGTCCCAGCAGGGACAAGGGCTCTACAGGCTGCTGGTGAAATCCACTCGGACTTTGAAAGCCACTTTATCAAAGCCGAGGTTGTAAGCTATAATGATTTAATGGCTGTAGGCAGTTACGCGGCTGCCAGGGAAAAGGGTTTGCTGCGCACTGAAGGCAAGGAATATGTGGTTCAGGATGGCGATGTTATTGAGATAAAGCATAACGCTTAATTAATTTTAAAAAGGTCGAATAATCATTTTAAGATAAATTCAATGACAAAGTTTGTTATTAAAACAGACGGTACTAAAGAAATTTTTGATGCTGGTAAGGTTGAAAGAGCCATCAGGGCGGCTGCTCATGCAGTGGACTTTTCTGAGGAGCGGATTCAGGAACTGATCAAAAACGTTCTTATCAAGGTCTTTGAGCTCATCCAGGACAACGAGGAGGTGGCGGCAGCTGATATTAAGAAAGTTGTTCTTAGCGAGCTGGATATTCTTGAGCCCTCGGTCTCAGCTTCGTGGCGTGATTACGACGCGACCAAGGTAAGGGATTAGGGCCTTGGCTGACAATTTTATATTATTTGATGCCGATTTTAGTTTTTAATGGATTTTAACCAAGAAAGACAGCTGGTTAAGGAAGCTAAAAAAAACTCAGAAGCTTTTACCAGGCTTTATGACTATTACTATCCTCGGATCTTTGGCTATGTCTTAAAAAGGACGGGAGATGTTGAGATTTCCAAGGATATTGTTTCAGAAACCTTTATTAAGGCTTTGAAAAACATTAATCAGTTTCAATGGCGCCAGACCATAGGTATAGGGCCTAATTTCGGTTCCTGGCTTTATCGGATTGCCTCAAACGAAATCTCTAATTTCTTCCGCAAACAAAAGCCAGTCACTTCTTTAGAGTTTATTTCTGATCCAAGGTCAGAGTCAGATTTACATAACGAAATTATTGAAGCTCAGACAAAATTAGCTCGTCATGAGGATTTTATCTTTTTTCAAAAGCAAATTGTTCTTTTGTCTTTAAAATACCAGGAAGTGCTGGTGTTGAGGTTTTTTGAAAAAAAGAAAGTCAAAGAGATTGCTGAGATTTTAGGCAAGAGCCAGGGGACAATCAAATCTTTGCTTCATCGGGGCTTAATCAAGCTAAGGAAGCAAATGCCTCCAATTAAGGATTAACTCGTTATACTGTTAAGATGACTGAACAAGATTTAATCAAAAAACTAGAGCAGATAAAAGTTCCTGAGATTGAGCTAATTACTCATAAGAAAGAACTGAGGACTTATTTGCTAAAGCAGGGATTTAAAAAGGAGTCTTCTAAACTAGGAAGACAGGTTTTGCCAATGGGCTTAGCTTTTGTTGTTTTACTGGCTTTGGTTTTTAATCTGACAAACTTTTGGCAGCTGGGCCCGGCAGGCTTGGCTTTAGCTAAAACTATTGCTATGAAAGATAGCGGTTTCAGGTCATTGATTGAAAGCGGGGCTGTTGTTGTTGATATTCAAATGGCTGACTCCAAAGCCTATATGCTTGTTAGTTTAGTTGAGCCTTTAATTAAAGAAGAATTTGATTCGGTCATGGGCAATTCAGAGCTTTTACTTAAAGCTTCCTCAGTTGCAGAGGTTCCAGAATCTAAAAGCGAGTTTTTGGTTGAGATAAATCTTAAAGATAAAAAGGTTTCACAGATCAGCGAGGTGACTATACCCAGTTCGCCCTTAAGCGACCAGGATAAGGAGAAAGCGGGCCTGATAGCTGACATTCCTGCGGGGGCCATTATTCAGGAGATTAAACCAGCGCCACCCCAGGCAAAACTTATTAGAAAGGGTAACGAGATAAAGGCAGAGGCAACTTCGAAAGCAACGGTTATTTACCGCAGCCAGCAAAAAACCTGGCAGGCACTAGTTGATATTGATAAAAACATTATTGAATCAATTGAATTTATAGAAAAGGATGCAACCAAAGATTAAAGTTCTCGTTTAGCCTTTGATAGCGGGCAGGATTGCCCGTTTACCGAGGAGCCTATAAGGCGCTCATATATCGTAATCGCTATAAAGGTCGTTAGCCGTAATTAGGAATTAAGTAAAACAAATTATGAAAAAAACATTATTTTCGAAGAAAACCATTTTTTTTCTCAGCGTATTTTTCGTTCTTGCTTTAGGTTTTCAGTATGCTCTAGCTAATGACTTTAACGGTTTAAAAGTTGGCAGTAGAAGTGAAATAGTTAAAAACTTACAAGAAGCTTTAAAAGGAGATTCAAGTATTTATCCTGAAGGATTAACCACTGGATATTTTGGTACCTTAACTAAGAAAGCAATTGA
>JAHIOR010000086.1 GCA_018895125.1 Patescibacteria group bacterium
ACAAGATAAGAGAAAAAGAACTAGGAAAAATTAAACTAGATTAAAATAAAAATGAGAAGAACAAGAAAAGAGATGAAGAAGGAGCAATTAAAGTCTATAGCACTTATGTTTTTAGTAATTAGTGTTATGTATTCAATTGCCCTAATAAATGAAGAGGGGATTGAGTCTTTCATCCAAGAGATTAGTACAGGCACAAACAATCTTGCTAACTTGTTATTAAGACCAAGCATAACTGGCTTTGCCACAATCTTTGCCAACAGCCCACCATATTTTGATCCAAGCCCTCCGGATTATAATCTAACAGAGGACCAGCTTTTTGAAGTTCAGTTAAATGCAACTGACCCTGATAATGATACCATTACATTTACAGACAATTCAGGCTCTCCAGAGGCTTATTGGGCTGTATTTGATATGAATGGTACTGGTTTTATTTCTTTTACACCAACAAACGATGATGTTGGTAATCATACAATAGGTATTAGTATTGAGGATGGCATAAATGATCCTGTAACAGAGAATATTGTTTTCAGTGTGGCTAATGTTAATGACCCCCCTGAAATATTAAATTACACCCCAACAAGCTTAACTCCGGAAACAACAGAAAACAATTCTATTGGTTTTTCATTTGAGTATAATGCAACAGACCCTGATATTCCCTATGGAGATGTTTTAACAGCAAGGTGGATTGTTGATGGGGTTGTTAATTCAACAACAATTAATGAAACTTCTGGCTCATGGAATCTTACTACTGGATTTTGCGAGCCCAGTCATAGAAATATAACCCTTGAAGTAAGTGACATAGAAAATGAGACAGATAGCATAACATGGGATTTAAGTATAACCAATGTCAATAGGGAACCTGTCTGGAATGCAATAATCAACAATATAACATGGGAAGAGGATAATGAGTTAACAAATAACATAAGCTTGGATGACTATTTTTATGACCTTGATTATAGTGAGTGTGGTGACAACCCAAGCTTTTCATCAACAGGCAGCACAAATATAACAATAACTATCGGCTCAGCAACACCCCATTATGTAAGCTTTTGCCCTGACTCAAACTGGTTTGGTAGTGAGGAAATATATTTCACAATAAATGATGGCTATGCAACAGCAGACAGCAATAATCTAACATTAAATGTAACTAATGTCCAGGATCCACCAGAAATAGAATCAATACCAGACCAAGAGGCATATGCTTATGTTTTATTTAGTTATCAGGTAATTGCATCTGATCCAGACAATGATACATTAACATATTATGATAATATAACATTGTTCAACATTAGCTCAGCAACAGGTCTTATTAATTTCACGCCAACAGCAGATAATATTGGAAATTACACAATAAATATAATAGCAGGTGATGGAACAGATAATGCATCTACTTTAATGAACCTTTCAATTCTTAATAATACTGCTCCTGTAATTGACTCAATAAATAACCAGATTGCAACAGAGGGTACTGCTTTCAGCCTAACAGTAACAGGCTCTGATGCTGATGGAGACAGCCTTACATTTTCAAGCAACTATAGCAAGATGTTAAATCCTGTTTCGAGTAATACAACAGCTGCAAACTTCAGCTTTACTCCTGCTGATGAAGATAATGGAAATCACACAATCTTAGTAATAGTAAATGATACAAGAGGGGCCACAGACTCAACTACATTTGTGCTTCAAGTAGTGGATGTTAATAATCCTCCAGAGCTAGACCTAATAGGGGATAGGATAGCAAAGATAAACAAAACATTTAGCTTACAAGTCAATGCATCTGATCCTGACTCTGGTGATAACTTAACGTTTAGCGATAATACTAGCTTATTTAATATAACTTGGTTGACTCCATTAACAGGTCTGATTGAATTTACCCCGGGTGATAGTGATGAAGGAAATCATTCAGTAAATATTTCAGTAACAGATGATGCCCCTAATCCAGAAACAGATTATGAGGTAGTTATATTTGAGGTAACTCCCAATAGGGCTCCTGTGATTGACTCAATAGGCAACCAGACTGCAACAGAAGATTTGGAGTTTAACCTAACAATAAATGCATCTGACCCTGATGAGGATACATTAACATTTAGTGATAATACATCCTTGTTTGATATTAATCCTTCAACAGGGATTATTAGCTTTACACCTAATGCAAGCCATGTTGGTGTTTACCAGATACAAATCAATGCAACAGATGATGACAATGCAACAGATTCAGCAAACTTCTGGTTAAATATC
>JAHIOR010000025.1 GCA_018895125.1 Patescibacteria group bacterium
AAAAACTAAACATCGCTGAATCCCGGGCCGCAGAGGCCTGTCCTTATTGTCAGTCAAACAAATTCGTTAAAAGAGGGCTGAGGAAAAACCAACTCGGCGCCGTGCAATTATATCTGTGCCGAAATGAAGAATGCGGCCGCGTTTTTACCGCCCAGGACGTGAAAGGCAGAAAGTTTCCGCTCAATCTGGTGATTGAATGCCTGAATTATTACAATTTGGGATTTAATTTCCAGCAGACCTGCTCGTTCGTGAAGCAAAAGTTTAAGGTGGCGCCTGATCCGCAAACGCTTTCCGGCTGGGTGGAGCAGTATAAAAGTTTGTGCCGGTTTGAAAGAATGAGGCCTTGGGCGATTAAGATGTACAAGCCCCAGGACATGGTGGAGGTGGTGACCATGGCTCACCGCCAGATCTTTCGTTTTCGCTATCACCGGGCTAAAACAAGACTTTTATTAGAAGAATTCGGCAATCGGTATTTCACTCCTCTCAAAGATTATCTGGATAATGTTTCCTCGGAGACGCCGCACCAGTATTTCCAGCAGGGAGAGCGCATGTCTGATATCCGCTCCAAATTCAACAAGGCAAACATGATTGTCAGGGCAAAAAACAATTATGCCAATCGGCTGGCATCTTTTGTCTTGCAGGCGGTCAAGTTAAATAAGGACAGGCATGACGCCTTGCAGCGGTTTATGCTGGCCAATGATTCCTGTACCGTGGCCACCGAGGTGCCTGTCTATATCCGCAAGGAGGATATTGAGCATATGCAGAATACGCTTGGTTTCGTGATATTGGAAGAAGGGGGAATAAGGATAAGGGGACATGCTGGCGAAGCCAAGGCAATCTCGGCAGCGGGACGCAAAGGCTCCAAAAAACCAGTGGTATTTCCTCGGTTGCTAACCGGTCACATCGACCTGGTGCAGGTGCGAAACGGCTCTATCCACCTTTTGGATTACAAGCCCAACGCCGCCAAAGAAAGGCCAATTGAACAGCTGACTTGGTATGCTTTGGCCATGAGCCGGCTCACGGGACTGAGGTTGTTTGATTTTAAGTGCGGCTGGTTTGACGAGAAAAACTATTATCAGTTTTTCCCGCTTCATGTGGTCAAGAAAATACAAAGCAAGGGAACAAAGCGCAAACAGATAGTGCATTTCAAGGATGGCACAGCGGTCGAAGTGCCGCAAAAGAATTTAGAAAAAGTCGTTATTGTGTGATATTTATTTTAAATGCCGTCTCTGGTAAATAAAACAAAAACAATCAGCGCCAAAGATTTGGGCAAGCTGGCTTTATTGGATTTTTGCCCTCGCTGTTTTTGGCTGGAAAGGCATTTTGGCAAACCGCCAAGCATTTTTCCAAGCATTTTTTCAATTATTGACAGCTTGACCAAGAAAAGCGTCCAGACTGCTTTTTCGCAAACAGAAAAACTGCCGGCCTGGCTTGAACTGGACAATGTTTCTGAGGTTGAAGGCAATGACTTTCTTTTCAAGTTGCCGGTTGACGAGGGCTGGATATTGATAGGCTATCCGGATGACATTTTCAAGCTGGAAGACAACAGTTATCACATTGTTGATTACAAAACCGCCAAATTCACTGACCGTCAGGATGAACTTTTTCCCATGTATAAGGTTCAATTGAACGCTTATGCTTTTTTGGCAGAAAAGTATGGCCTAAAGCCGGTGTCCAAACTTTCTTTGGTCTATTGCCAGCCTAAAGAGGAGCTGGAAAATTGCCAGGAGTTTAAATTGAGTTTTGACATTTATCAGCTGGCAGTGGAATTGGACTTGGAAATGGTGGGATATTTATTAAAAAAAGCCAGAGAAATCGTTAGTTTAACAGAACCGCCGGTTCCAGCTCATAATTGCAAGGGAATTTGCGAGTGGTTAGAGAAGATAATTAACCGTCCCAATTCCGAAGTTGACGCTTTATTAAAGCCGGGACAAAGACACGGTATTTAATACCGGCAATCTCGGCACTGGGACGATAAAAACCATGCCTTATTTTTACAATAAAACCAATTTCAGGCCGAAACGGCCGGTCAGAAGCTTCCGCGACCTGGAGGTTTACCAGAGACCCATGGAATGTTCGGTGATAATCGCCAAGGAATTGCAGCCCATTCTCGCCAAGCAGAAATTCCCTTTTCTGGAAAATATGATCAATTGCAGCATGTCCATCCCTCTGTTTATTGCCGAATCCCATTCTTTGCGTTTTTCCGATTTTAATTCAGCAATTGCTACTTTGGAAAAGGCCATGCTTTCCTGTAATAAGATGATTGTTTATTTGGAGCAGTCTTTGGGAATTTACGGGGAAAAAATGCCCTTGGATCTGGTGGAAGACTTGATGCGCCGCTATATCGAGGTCCGCGGCAAAATGTTTAGGCTGGAAAAATCCTGGCAAAAATTCAAGCAAGCTTATCCTACCCGAGACCCGGTCCCCAAAGCAAAGTATTAACAGTAGTTGCTTGGCCGGGCCAAGCAACTAATCAAACAATGTTGAGGCAAATAGTAAAAATGGTGGTGGATATAATGTTTCCGAAAAACTGCATTAACTGCGGTAAAGAAGGAAAGTATATTTGTGAAAAATGCGAGTTGTTTCTTTCCGAGGCCCCAAGCATTTTTCATCAGGGAAGTTTGGAAGAAGTGATCGGTTGCTGGGAGTATGAGGGTTTGGCGAAGAGAATAATTTTTAAAATTAAATACGACGGCGTATTTGACGCCATCAATGAGCTTATTGAAACGGCTTTTGAAAAAAGAGAACCGTATCTTCCGGAAAACACGATTATAACTTTTGTGCCTATGTTTAGAGAAAAAGAGAGAATAAGGGGATTTAACCAGGCAAAATTGATTGCCAAAAAGCTTGGAAAGATAACGGGCAGAAAAGTATTGCCTTTGCTTGAGAAAATAAAAGATACGAGATCACAAACTAAATTAGACAAAGTAGAGAGGTTGGCTAACATGAAGGACTCTTTCCGGAAAAAAGAAGAAACGGTTTGTCCGAACAATGTTTTGCTAGTGGATGATGTTTGGACAAGCGGGGCGACAATGAAAGAGTGCGCCAAGATTTTAAAAAAGTCGGGAGCAAAAAGAATTTTTGGCTTTACCCTAGCTCGAACCGTGTGAAAAGTAGCCAAATGTTTAACCCCAGGGGTTAAACAAATTTAACCCCAGGGGTTTATGGAAAACGTTGTTGAATTAAAAGACAAGAAATATCCGGAGTTGCTAAAAAAGATTAAGGGCGCGCCCAAAAAGCTTTATTATAAAGGTAATTGGGAAGATATTTTCTCCGCCGAAGGCGGACCCGCCTCTGGGGGGAAGAATTGTCTGGCAGTGGTGGGCTCTCGACGTTTGACTAGTTATGGTCGGCGCATGACCCAACTTCTGGTCTCAGAAATTGCCGCTTCGGGTATTACCATTGTTTCAGGGTTTATGTATGGCGGGGACGAGGCAGCTCATCAGGCTACCGTTGAAGTCGGGGGAAGAACCATTGCTGTTATGCCATGCGGCATAGATTTAATTCATCCCGAATACCAAGAAGAACTTTACCAAAAAATTCTGGATAATCGAGGTTTAATTCTCTCGGAATTCGAAGGCAATTTTCCTCCGGCCCTGTGGACTTATCCTAAGAGAGACAGAATTGTGGCCGGACTTTCCCAAGCCGTCTTAGTGGTAGAGGCTGGACTAGTTTCGGGAACATTTATAACTGTAAAACATGCCAGAAGTTTTGGCCGGAAAGTATTTGCCGTGCCCGGACCTTTAACGAGCGAGGTTTCAAAAGGGACAGCTCAGATGATAAAGGAAGGTGCCGAGATCGTTACTGAGGCGAAAGACGTTTTAAAATATTTCAAACTAGATAGTTGCTTGGCCGGGCCAAGCAACTCAATTGGCGCCATGATTAAAATGAGTGATCAGGAAAAGAAAATAATGGAGAATCTAAAAAGAGAGCCTTTGGAAGCAGACGGTTTGGCCAGGGCTTTGTCTTTGCCGGTTTCCAAAATCAGCGCTGATCTGTCTTTAATGCAAATCAAAGGTTTTATAAAACAAGAAGGCAATAAGTATTACGTCCAATGACTAATTTCTAATTTCTAATTGACCTAATCAAATTTCAATGACCAATGGCCAAATGACTAAAAATAAATACGACCTAGAAGAGCGCACGGCTAAGTTTGGCGAAGAGATTCTCCGGTTCGTTAAAAGTATACCAAGAAGAGTAGATACATTACCTATTATAAGTCAATTAGTCAGGGCGGGAACCAGCGTCGGCGCTAATTATTGTGAGGCAGATGACGCAGAATCGAGGCAAGATTTTAAACACAAGATTGGCATTTGTAAGAAAGAAGCGAGAGAAACAAAGCACTGGTTGCGAATGGTTGTGGTGGCTGTTCCTGAATCGAAAATAGAAGCAGGAATATTGTGGCAAGAAGCGAAAGAATTAAATCTTATCTTCAACTCAATAATCAACAAGATTACAAGAAAACAATTAGACATTTAGTAATTGGGATTTGACTAGAAATTAGAGTAATTAGATATTAGACATTAACGTAGGAAATATGTTAGTTAAAGTTGCGTCGGCCGCCAATTTGGGGCTGGAAACAATTAAGGTGGACGTTGAAGTGCATTTAGCTAACCGAGGTTTGCCTGGTTTTGAAATAGTTGGGCTGCCCGATAAGGCGGTGGACGAGAGCAAAGAAAGAGTGAGGGCGGCTATTTTGAGCTCGGGCATTGAGTTTCCGGCAAAGAAAATCATTGTTAATTTGGCTCCGGCCGATATTCCTAAAGAAGGTTCTTTTTACGATTTGCCGATTGCTTTGGGAATATTAAAAAGTGTTTTGCCTTTTTCTTTGCCGGAAAAATCTTTATTTTTCGGCGAACTATCTTTGGATGGCTCTTTGCGGCATACCCGGGGAGCGTTTTTGCTGGCGCTTTTCGCCCAAGAGGCGGGTTTTGAAAATTTATTTGTTCCCAAGGATTCAGCCAACGAGGCCAGCGTTATTAAGGGGATTAAAGTTTACCCGGTGGAAAATCTTTTTGAACTGACAAACCATTTTCTGGGCCGGAAATTGATTACGCCCGCAATTTTCAAAAAGAGCGAAATTGACGAGAGGCTGCCTGCTCCGGCCGAATTTGACATGAAGGAAATTTTGGGCCAGGAACAGGCCAAACGGGCCATGGAGATCGCGGCTTCAGGCAGTCATAATATTATTATGATTGGTAGTCCTGGTTCGGGAAAAACCATGCTGGCCAGGGCTTTGCCCGGAATTTTACCTCCTTTGAGCGAGGAAGAATCTTTAGAAGTGACAAAGCTGTATTCGGCGACCGGCAATATTCCGCCTGGAGGTTCTTTAGTGACCAATCGCCAATTCAGGGCGCCTCATCATACTGCTTCGCAAGTTGGGCTTATAGGCGGCGGAACCAGACCCCAGCCAGGAGAAATCAGCCTGGCGCACCGAGGAGTTCTTTTTTTGGACGAGTTTAATGAGTTTCCCAGGTCAGTGATGGAGGCTTTGCGCCAGCCTTTGGAAGACGGTCATCTGACCATATCACGGAGCAGGGAAAGAGTGGAATACCCGGCTGATTTTATGCTGGTAGCTTCAGCCAATCCCTGTCCTTGCGGTTATTTAAATCATCCAAAGAAAAACTGCGTTTGTTCTCCCCGGCAAATCAGAAAATATCAGAAAAGGATTTCCGGGCCAATCTTAGACCGAATTGACTTGCACGTGGTGATCCAGCCGGTTGATGTTGAGGAATTTTCGGAAAACCAAAAAGCCTCGGAATTTTTGGAATCATCTGAAAAAATCAGAAAGAGAGTGGCATTGGCCCGTGAAATCCAGCTCAAACGCTTTAAGAAAGAAAACATTTATAGCGGGCAGGATGCCCGATATATCAACTGCTATACGAATGCCCAAATGAAAAATAGTCACATTAAAAAATATTGCCAGCTGACAAAAGAAGTGGAACAGCTTTTAAAGCAGGCTGGCCTGAAATTCCAGCTGTCAGCTCGGTCTTACATGAAAATGATAAAAGTCGCCAGAACCATTGCTGATTTGGATGGAGCTGGAGATATTGGTATTATTCATATGGCCGAGGCTTTGCAGTATCGGCCAAAAATTTACGAAGATGTCTAACCTAGAGACGGGGAAGAGGGGTGAAAAGATTGCCAAAGAATATTTGCAGAAAAAAGGATATAAGATAATTGAGCAAAATTACAAGACAAAATACGCGGA
>JAHIOR010000026.1 GCA_018895125.1 Patescibacteria group bacterium
TATATTTGTTTTAGAAATGCAATCACTGATTTGATGACTGGCTTGACCTGTTGATATTGTTTTAGCCCTGAGATTTCATCAAGATTAAACCATTTGACTTCTTTAATGCCGTCGCTGTCTTCTATTTTTAATTCATTCTCCGGTAAAGCTTCAAACAAAAAGTCCATTACTTTTCTTCTAATGACTCCTTTCTCGGGTTCATGGGCAATATATTCTCTTTCCCCGAGTTTTTTGATAACTTTTAAGTCTTTTAAGCCAAGCTCTTCTTTGATTTCTCTCAAAGCGGTTTGTTCCGCAGTCTCGTCTGTTTCAGTATGGCCCTTAGGTAGGGTCCATCTATCGAAGGCGTCTTTAAGAAGCGCGATTTGAAAAACACCTTCGTATTTACGGAAAACAACGCCACCGCTCAAAAGCTCAACTGGAGCTTCATCTTTATGCTTGGCAATTTCTTCTTTTTCAATCTTTTCAATTTCTTTATAAACCGTGCCCAGAACTCCGTTGACAAACCGGCCCGAGCTTTCGCCGCCAAATGATTTAGCCAGTTCAATCGCTTCATTAATGGCTACCTTGGGAGGCACTTCATCTTTTTTAGAATAAAGAAGCTCAGAAAGTCCAATCCGTAAAACATTTCGGTCAACCATAGTGATTTGTTCAAGGGGCCACTCTGGAGCTGATTCAACAATAATCTTATCTATTTGATCTAAATGGTCAATAACGCCTTTAACAAGTTGCCAAACAAACTCATGGTTTTCCAACCCAGGACCAAACTCTTTTAAGTTTTGGTCAACAATCTTATCAATTGAGTCTGATTCTTGGCCATAAAAGTCCCATTCGAAAAGGGACTGCATGGCAATCGAACGAGATAGATGACGGCTAGCCATTATGGTTCTTTATTTTCTTGCGGTTCTAAGCCTTTCTTAACTCTTCGCTTTCTTTTCTTTTCCATAGTTTTAGATAAATCAAAATATTCTTTTCCCTGGTAATAACCGCAGTTTTTACAAATAGTGTGGGGTAAACTAGGCTTTTTGCAGTGGGAACAAATTGTTGAATTTGGGGAATGCAAAAAAATCTGGGATCTTCTCTTGTTCCTTCGGGACTTTGTATGTCGTTGTTTTGGTACTCCACCCATAAATAAATTTAAACTTTTTTAATCTTAACAAAATATTTATCTTTTGGCAATGCTCCAGGGCTAATCTGGAATCTGATAGCTGCTGATATACCAAAACTTTGTTTTGTTATTAAGGAACAAAAAACTGCTTTCCTTGTTTTACAGAGAAAGCAGATTGTTTTTTGACCCTCTCGAGTTTGCGCAAAACAAAAGTTTTGCGCCGCGGCCCGCATAGGCCTCGTCTATATTACTCAGTGCGGACTCGAGAGGGATAAAACCTCGGGATAAATTCTGTTTAAAGTATACTATGGAAAAAAATACTTGTCAACTTTTTAGGCGGCGATCGGGCGAAAGGTTTTTCGATGAATCTCGCAAAACCCGTGTTTTTTAAGCATTGTCATATGTAGTTTTGTAGCGTAGCCCTTGTGAAGGTCAAACCGGTATTTTGGGTATTTTTCATGATAGTTCGTCATTATTCTGTCTCTGGTAACTTTGGCAATAACAGAAGCAGCAGCGCAGGAAAAAACTTTTTCATCTCCTTTGATGATTGATTTTTGCGGAACATTAGTGTTGTTAATTTTGAAATTTCCATCCAGAATTAAAAAATCAGTTATACCCATTTTTCTACGATCGTGAGAAAATGGGTATAGTTCGGATTTGAGCTTTCTGTTCAGGTTGACGATTGCTTTTGCCATCGCTAGTTTTGTCGCTTCAAGAATATTAACCCTGTCAATTATTTTTTCTGAAACTTTGCCTATCCCCCACTCAAGATCCGGATGTTCAACAATTAATTTGTAAAATTTCTCTCTTTGTTTTGCAGAAAGCTTTTTGGAATCTTTCAATCCTCTGAAATCTTTGTTTATGAATCTTCGATTCGTTATTGAAACTGCCCCAGCCAGTACCGGTCCGGCCAAAGGCCCCCTTCCTGCCTCATCTAAACCAGCAATAAGTTTATAGCCTTGTTTCCAAAGCCTTTTCTCTTGATAAAGATTAGGATATGTCATTACAATATTTTATCATTTTTATTAATAGTTGACTCCCCTTTTGGCAAAAGGTAGAATACTATAATTTATATTTATGCCCTCAAAATTTACTCATTTACACGTCCATTCTCAATACAGCCTGCTTGATGGCTTGCCAAAAATCCCGGATCTTTTAGATTACGTTAAAGAACTCGGCATGGATTCAGTGGCTTTGACTGATCACGGCGTTCTTTATGGCGCTGTTTCTTTTTATAAAGAAGCGGTTAAAAGAGGCATTAAACCAATCATTGGAGCTGAGCTGTATGTGGCCAATAACAGCATGACTGACAAGCGTCCTAATATTGATCATAAGCGCTATCATTTGATTCTTTTGGTCAAAAATGAACAGGGGTATAAAAATTTGGTCAAACTGATTACCTGCTCGCATCTGGAGGGCTTTTATTATAAGCCGAGAATTGACGAAAAGCTTTTAGCCCAGTACGCCGAGGGTTTGATTGGCATGTCAGCTTGTCTTCAGGGCCGGATTCCTAAACTAATCTTGGCTAAAAAATTAAAAGAAGCTGAAGAAAAAGCTCTTAAATACCAAGAAATCTTTGGCAAAGGTAATTTCTATCTTGAATTGCAACATCACAAAAGCATTAAAGAGCAGGAAGCTTTGAATGATGGTTTGATTGCCCTATCAAAGAAAACCGGCATTCCTTTGGTCGCCACTCAAGACCTTCATTACTTGAGGCCAGAAGATGCTGAAGCTCAAGATGTTTTAATGTTGATCAATACCGGCGCTGATCCCAATGATCCGGAAAGACTAACTATGAAACAGGATGATTTTTCCATGACTCCGCCCGAAGAAATGAAAAAGATCTTTGCCAAAACCCCGGAAGCTATTAGCAATACCCAAAAAATTGTAGATTTATGCAATTTCAAATTGGAGCTTGGCAAAACAAAGTTGCCTGGCTTCGACGTTCCCGGCAACAAGACCGCAGATGAATATTTAAGAGAGTTGGTTTTTGAAAAGCTTAAAAACAGGTACCCGGATCCGGATAAGAAAGTTGAAGAACGGATTGAATACGAATTGTCAGTGATCACCAAGACCGGCTTTGCTTCATATTTTTTAATTGTTCAGGATTTTGTTAATTGGGCCAAGCAAAACCGGATTATTGTCGGCCCAGGAAGAGGTTCTGCGCCCGGTTCCATTGTTTCCTATATTTTAGGCATTACCGCGGTCGATCCTCTGAAATACGATCTTCTTTTTGAGAGATTCTTGAACCCGGAGAGAATCTCTTTTCCTGATATTGACCTTGATTTTACCGACCGCAGAAGGGATGAAGTGATAAACTATGTTTCCGAAAAATACGGCCGCGATAAAGTCGCCCAAATTATTACTTTCGGCACCATGGCGGCTCGGGCTGCCATTCGAGACGTGGGCCGGGCCTTGCAATATGAATACTCTTATTGTGACAAACTGGCCAAGATGATTCCCTTTGGTTTTACTCTTAAAGATACCTTAAAAAAGATTAAGGAGTTCAAGGACTTTTATGAGGAAGATATAAAAGCTAAGAGATTAGTTGATTTAGCAATGAAACTTGAGGGTGTGGCCCGCCATGCCTCAACCCATGCTTGCGGCGTGGTTATCGGCGACCAGCCGCTGGACAATATCGTTCCCTTGCAGCATCCAACCCAGAATGATCAGAACATTGTTACCCAATATGATATGAAGGCCATTGAAGATCTGGGCCTTCTAAAAATGGACTTTTTAGGATTGAAGAATTTAACTGTGATTGAAGACACTCTTTCCAGGATTTATGTTATCCACAACAAAAGCATTGATATTGAGAAAATCCCTTTAGATGATAAGAAGGTCTTTAAGAATTTAAGGGATGGCCGGACTGCCGGAGTTTTCCAGCTAGAAGGTTCGGGAATGACCAGATACTTGAAAGAATTAAAGCCAACTGAGTTTGAAGATATTGTTGCCATGATTACCCTTTTCCGTCCCGGGCCAATGGAGTTTATCCCCTCCTACATCAAAAGAAAGCACGGTAAAGAAAAGATTGAATACTTACATCCAAAGCTAGAACCAATTTTAAAAAAGACTTACGGAATTTGCGTTACTGGTGATACGCGGATTCAATTGGCAAATCCAGGAAGTGTTCTTTCTATTAAAGAAGCTGTTAATTCTCCGGACTCATTAACCGTTCAAGCTTTTGATGGTCAATCGTTTGTAAAAGACAAGATAATAACCAAGTTTGATAACGGGATTAAAAATGTTTATAAGATTAAGCTGCGTACTGGAAAACAAATTAAGGCAACTGCCGATCATCAATTTTTAACTCCTTTTGGTTGGAAAAAAGTAAAAGAGCTCTCTTTCGGAGACTTTTTAGCTACTCCTCGAAAATTATTTTCAGGAGTTAATAACTTTAATGAAAATAAGCTTAAGATTCTTGCCTATCTTATTGCTGATGGTTCTTTAACTAGCGGTTCAAGTAGTTATTTTGTTAACAAAGACAAGATATTGCTTCAAGATTTCAAAAAACGAGCAGAATCAGGTTTTGATAATTTAAAAATTACCTTTACGAAACATTTTAGAGGAGTTAAAAGGGCTAACCCCTCAAGATTATACAGAAACGACGTTTTTTATCATGAAGCTAATAGTTTATTAAAATGGCTTAGAGAATTGGGGTTAAAAAGCAAAGATGCTGGAAAAAACTCTGCTGAAAAATTCGTTCCAAGCTTTGTCTTTAAGCTTAATGAAAAGCTTATGTCTAGTTTTTTAGCCACCTTATGGGATTGCGATGGCGGCATTGCTGCTAAAATGGCGTATTTAACTACTATTTCTGAAAAATTGGCTTATGATATTCAAACACTAGTCCTTAAACTTGGTATAAATTGTTATATTTATCAGCAATCAAAATATAAAAACAGAAAGGGACAAATAACGCCAGTTTATAGGGCAGTTATTTATAATCTTGCCGCATTTTCAAAAAAGATTGGTCAGCGGATGCTATCTAGTAAGAAGAAACTTTTAAAAAACATTAAGATAGATGCCGACTATAAGGATTTTGTTCCGCGACAAATTTTTCTTGATATTCTCAAAAAATATTTAAACGATCATAATATTTCTCAAAGATCATTTTCTTTGCAACACGGAATAAATAGAAGCTGTCTTTGGGGAAAAATCGGAAAAAATAGAAACCGTCTTAATTGTAAGATAGCTGAAAAAATAGCTAAAGTTGTAAATAACGATAAATTAAATGAAATTCTCAATAAAAACATAAGGTGGGAGGACATTGTTTTAATTGATTCTGCGGGTAAGGAACAGGTTTATGATGTTGAGATAAAAAATGCCCATAACTTTGTAGCAAATAATATTGTTTCTCATAATTGTATTTATCAGGAACAGCTGTTGCAGATTGCCAGGGATTTGGCTGGCTTTTCCTACGGCCAAGCAGATATTTTAAGAAAAGCCATTGGTAAAAAGATTAAGTCTTTGCTTGATGAACAGAAAGACAAGCTTATCCAGGGCATGAGGGATAATGAGGTTTCGGATCGGGTTGCTAAGGAAATCTGGGAATGGATTTTGCCTTTTGCCCAATATGGTTTTAATCGCAGTCATAGTTGTTGCTACGCTCTAATTGCCTACCAGACTGCCTGGTTGAAAACCAATTATCCGGTGGAATTCATGGCATCCTTGCTGACCTCAGAAAGACACGATATTGAAAAAATAGCTTTTTTGATTGAAGAATGCAAAAGAATGAAAATCGAGGTTTTGCCCCCGGATATTAATGAAAGCCTGACCAATTTTACTGTTGTTCCCGGCCAACAAGAAATTAGGTTTGGGCTGTCAGCCATAAAAAACGTTGGCAATAACATTGTTAAAGCCATCACCCAAGAAAGGAAAGAAGGAGGTTCCTTTAAAAACCTGGGCAACTTCCTGTCGAGAATTAATTCAAAAGATCTTAATAAAAAATCATTGGAAAGCATGACTCGGGCCGGTGTTTTTGATTCAATCATTGAAAGAAATCAGATCCTTTCTAATATCGAAGATATCTTGGAGTTTAACCGCGAGCACCAAAAGAAAAAGGACTCGGGACAAAGAAACTTATTTGAGGGCAAAATTAATCTTGGTTCTGACATCCGTCTGGTTTCAGCTGTCCCGGCTTCAAAGAAAGAAAAACTTGAATGGGAAAAAGAGCTTTTAGGGCTTTTCATTACTTCTCATCCCTTGGATAGCTTTAAGGCTATTTTTGATAAAAAAGCTTCTCCTTTAGAAAGGATTACCAGGCAGGTTGAGGGCAAAAAAATCAGGGTAGCCGGCATTCTTTCTAACTTAAAGAAGATCATCACTAAAAACGGCAAGCCAATGCTGTTTGTCAAACTCGAAGATCTGACTGATAAGATCGAGGTTGTGGTTTTCCCCTCTATTTTAGAAAGGAATCCCCTATGTTTTAGGGAAAATAAGATTGTTTTTATCACTGGCCGGGTCAGTTATAAGGATAACTCCCCGAAGATTATCTGCGACGACGTCCAGGAGATTATAGAAACTGATTAAAAAAACAGGCGAGGAACGACTTTTGATCGTTCCTCATTGTGCCTTTATGTAGCGCCTTACGGCGCTTTTCGGACCGATCGGAGCCAGCTAACAATGGTATGGATTAAAACCCCCGCTCCGATTAACCCGCAAACTATGAAAAATATCCCTACTGGCGTCATGTCATCCTCCTTTCTCACAGTTAATTTAAAGCATATTAAGCCGAGTTCGGCAAGCCATTGACAACTATTTGCCAAGAGATATACTAAAAGCATGATTTTACCCATTCTGACAACCACCGCTACGACCACCACTACCTGCCTTTGGCGGGAGATGTTTTCGTAGTTGTCAGTTAATAGTTCTGCTACCAAGACACCTCCTGCTAAAGGAGGCATTTTAATTTCGGAGGAGAAAGGAGGCGAGACCGATGAGTAGTAAAATAGTGCCATACCACGAGGGGGATCGAGAGGATGACCAATATCCTATACACGTCGACCTAAGTAAGACAAAGCTTAGGAAGGCCGCTGTAAAAAGGATATTAGGCGGGAAGGGCGATTTTGTAGAATGTATCATAAAAAATCCCTTTCCCCCACGCCATCAGCTACATCTAGAGTGGTACGGGGTCGATGTGAAGACCTACGAGCAGGCCAGACTGTTGAAAAAACATGGGGGTGTGATCAAACACAAGACAGTTGGTCCCGGGGTTGGACGACCCTGCTGAAAAGATCGGCCGGAATCCATGAAGGAGATGGTTCCGGCCGACCATATTTGTATGAAGCTAAGCCTCGCACAACTAGACAAGGTCTTTTAATAAGAGTTTAACCATGCTAAAATAGCATATTACGCTTATGTCTAAGAAATCAGCCCCAAAAGGGGCAAAAAAGCCCGACTCCCGTAGGGAGTATAGGGAAAAAGAGCTCTATAAGATGCGCCACTCTTGCGAGCACGTTTTAACTCAGGCAATGCTTAAGCTCTGGCCCAAGATCAAGATGGCCATGGGGCCAGCTACTGAAGACGGTTTTTACTTTGATTTCGATCCCTCGCCTGCTGGCTCGGGACAGGCCCTAAAGATTTCTGAAGCTGATTTTCCCAGGATTGAGGCTGAAATGGCCAAAATTGTCAAAGATAACCTACCTATCCGCAAGAAGATTCTAACTCTAGCTGAGGGCCGCAAACTGTTCAAGGATAATGCGTATAAGCAAGAGTGGCTAGACGCCATCAAGCAGAAAAAGCAGAAACCAACCGTTTATTGGACCGGTAAAGAATTCGTTGATTTGTGCGCTGGGCCGCATGTAAAATCAACCGGCGAGATAGGCGCTTTTAAGCTTTTGTCTATTGCCGGAGCTTATTGGCATGGTTCAGAAAAGAACAAGATGCTGACCAGAATTTACGGCACCTGCTTTGCAACACAAAAAAAGCTGGAGGCATACATTCTACAACAGCAAGAAGCGGAAAAAAGAGATCATCGTAAATTAGGAAAGAATTTAGATCTTTTCGTTTTTGCCGATATTGTCGGTAAGGGATTGCCGATGCTTACTCCAAAAGGAACAGTCATTAGAAAAGAGCTTGAAAAATTTGTGCTGGAAGAAGAAACAAAACGCGGTTATCAGCATGTTATTACCCCTCATCTGGCCAAAGTGGAGCTTTACGAAAAATCAGGTCATTATCCGTATTACAAAGACATAATGTATCCGGCCATGCAGATAGACGAAGAAAAACTGATTTTACGGCCAATGACCTGTCCTCACCACTTTATGCTCTACAAATCTCGGCCGCGAAGCTATAAAGAGCTGCCCGTGCGGTTTGCCGAGATTGCTTCACAATTCCGTTATGAAAAATCTGGCGAGCTTTCCGGTCTGACTAGAGTAAGGTTATTTTGCCTGGCTGACGCCCATATAATGTGTGCTAAAGAACAAGCTAAAGATGAGATCAAAAATGTTTTAAATTTGATTGATTATGCCAACTCTGTTTTTGGATTGAAAAAGGGCATTAATTATCGCTATCGTTTGTCCTTGGGCGACCGCAAAGACGCTAAAAAATACTATAAAGACGACGAGGCCTGGAATGTGGCGGAAAATATCTTACGCCAGGTCTTAAAAGAGATAAAAGCCCCATTTTACGAGGCAAAAGGAGAAGCGGCCTTTTACGGTCCAAAAATAGATATCCAGATGAAGAAAGTTAATGGTCAGGAAGAAACCGCCTTTACGGTTCAGTATGATTTTGTCATGCCAAAAAGATTTGAGTTAGCTTATACAGATAAAGAAGGTAAAGAAAAAGAGGTGGTTGTTATCCATCGCTCTTCAATCGGTTGTTTTGAAAGAACAATGGCGTTCCTTATTGAGTTTTACGCTGGCGCTTTCCCGGTCTGGCTTAGCCCGGTTCAAGTCTGGGTAATCCCGGTCAGTCAAAAACATTTTAATTATTCAAAAAAGATTACCAAATCCTTATCAGACCTGGGAATAAGGGCTGAAGCAAGAAATGAAGACGACACTTTAGGAAAAAAGATAAGGACCGGGGAATTGCAAAAGATTCCGTATCTGCTGATTGTCGGCGACCGTGAATTAAAAGCCAAGACCGTTGCTGTCAGGCAAAGGAAAAAAGGAGACTTGGGAGCAATGAAGCTTGATGATTTCATTTCAAAAATAAAGAAGGAAATTAATCAAAAAAAATAGTCTCATTTATGATATCTGACTCAACTAGGAAATATCTTAAGTTCATTGATTCTCTCTCAGAACCGGAGGATCCGGCTGAAGCCTCCAAGATTCACGTTGACTACGTCGCCTCAAAGATAGCCACTCTTTATGAGAAGCTCCGCCAGGTAATTGATTATCAGGAAGAGCATTTATTGAGAAAAAATACTATCCAGCGGATTTTAAAAAGACGGCTTCTGCTTTCTTCAACTCCTGAAGAAATTGCCAAGCCTCTTGTTTTTGAATTAATCAGGGGCGGTTACTTCCCTAATGATAAAATCCCGGAGACAAGAGTCAAAAAGATAGAGAATATCCTTTCAAAATATGTTTTCTTGATGGAAAACTCCCCGGCTGGTTCTGAAAAAAGCGGTCTGGTCGAGTGGCTGAAAAGCCTGGCTGCTACCGAGATTGAAGAAAAAATGCTGCCCGCCAGAAATGATGATGCCCTTTTGGAATACATGGTTGATGAGCTCTTAAGAAGATTGCAATTTATAGATGTCAGCCTTGAGGAAGACAGAAAAAAAGAGCTTATTTTCATTGCCTGCCAAAAAGCGCTTTTAAAGGCAGACCAGGCTCTTTTGAGCTGGCGGCTTTTAAAATTCAAATTACCGGAATTCGCTAATTCGCCAAACCTGGACTTGTTGGTTAAATTCTCAGAAAGCCTGCCGGCAATCAAAAAAGGAGTTGAAGAAAGCATTGGCGATCCGTTGATCAGGAGAATTCAGCTGGTTGCTTATCGCTTTGTTCCCGGATTTTTAATCATCAGAGATATCGTTGCTGAAGATTCCGGCGAGGCTAAGAAGATTTTTGACAACTCCGAAACTCTTGAAGCCCGGCTTAAATTCGTTTACGAGAAAAGGTATAAACGCACCAAGATACAAAACAGGACCTGGGGATTAAGATGGGTTATTTCGATTCTTCTGTCTAAAATGTTTTTGGCTTTTTTGATTGAAATCCCCTATGACCGCATAGCCGATAAGTTTTCTTATGTTTCCTTGGGAGTTAATCTTTTTGTTCCCCCTTTATTAATGTTTCTGATCATTGCTTCAATCAGGGTGCCGAAAGAGAAAAACAAAAAACTAGTTTGTGACCAAACCATGAATGTCGTTTATCCCAAGAAAGAATTGGAAATAATTGTCATTAAAAAACCTCCTGAGAAAAAAGGTTTTAAAAATCTGTTTCTCAGAACAATTTTCCTGGCCAGTTCAGCCCTGGTCTTTGGCGGCGTTATCTATCTTCTTTTAAAGATAAACTTTAGCTGGGTCAGTATCACTATTTTTCTCGCCTTCTTCTCTTTAATCGCCTTTTCGGGAATGAAGATAGAATCTTCCAGCAAGCAGCTGAAAGCGGCAGATAGAGAGAAAGAGGAAGGAATTCTGAGCTTTATTGCAGACGTTTTCTTCTTGCCCTTTAGAAATGCCGGCAA
>JAHIOR010000027.1 GCA_018895125.1 Patescibacteria group bacterium
AATTGGCGCTGCTAAAAATAATTTCTTGCCCCTGAACTTCTTAGAAAGAAGCTGCAGAATAACAGATCCTGACTCCGCAAATAAGACCAATCCGATAATCGGCAATACCAGCACTGAATCAGTCAAGAAGGCTACTACGGTTAAAGTGGCGGTCAATCCTAAAATCCCGGTTTCACCCATGTAAAACTTAGCGGGCGGAATATTATGCCATAAAAAAGCCAGTAAGCTGCCTAAGATTACCGATAAGAATGAGGCTAAATCTATTTGGCGTAAGAAAATGGCAATTACCGCATAGCCGGCAAAAATAATCGCAAAAACCCCGCCAGCCAAACCATCAATACCATCAATAACTCCACCGGAATAAACTGCCATCATGGTAATAATAAACAAAGGAATATAAAGTCCATCAATTTCTAAATTTCCTATCCCAGGAATGTGAATCGTATGCCAATCCAACTTAAAATAAAACCATAAAGCACCGATGATACCAATGACAGCTACCAAACTCAATCGATAAACCAAGCTTAATCCCCCGCCAATATATTTGCCCTTACTAAAAACCTGAAGCAAGTCATCAGTTAAACCAAGCAAAGAGGCGGCTACTAAAGCGAATAATGGCAGCCAGGTTTGGCTTCGACTTAAAAAATTCAATTTATTAAAAATCTGAATATTAAACAGATTGTCGAGCAGAAAGAATAAAAAAACTAAAATTATAGTGGTGGCAAAAATCAAAATGCCGCCAAATCTTGGTATTTTAACTTCACCCTCTGAATGGAATTTTTGAAAATAAGGAACGTCACCGCCATCAATAGCCTTGGTCCTGACTTGCTTGCGCCAAAGCTTATACTTATATAAAAAACTAATCAAAGGCTTGGACAACAAAATTGCTACTATAAAAGAGAAAAAGCCCAGGCTTAAGATTTTAATAACATCAAATGAAAGTCCGGAAAATTTCATTTTATTCTTTTTAAAAATTTAATATGTCTGTAAATTCTAGTAAGAATTTTCATTTTATTCTTTTTAAAAATTTAATATGTCTGTAAATTTCGTTAGAAATTGCATATTTTATTTTCATTATTAAAGGCATCTATTAATTTTCTCATTTCAGAAAAACGAGACTCTCTTGAATCTGTCCCCAAAATAACGTTGATAAAATAATCATTGTCTTTGTCTTGCAAGATTATGATAACACAGCCTCCAGATTCATCAGTATAGCCGGTCTTGCCACCAATAATCTTTAAATCATCAATCTGGCTAAAAGAATTTAGTAATTCATTAGTATTAAAAGCCTGATGGCGCCGCTCTCCGTTTTCGCTTAAAACTATAACCGAGGGCTGGGCAGAGATTTTCAAGATCTCTAAGGGATATTTTTTCAGAATGAGGATGGCCAGATTAGCCATGTCTCTGGCAGTAGAAAAGTTATTCTCTGCCTCTAGTCCGGTTGAATTTGAAAACCTGGTCGAGCGTAAACCAATTTCCGCTGCTTTTAAATTCATCAGATTAATAAAGTTTTCCCTGCCGTTAACTTCAGCCAAAGCATTGGCAGCATCGTTATTTGATTCCACTAAAGCCATTTTTAATAATTCCCCGACCGTAATCTTCTCGCCGATCTTTAAATTACCGCTACTCCACTCTTGAAGAATCATTGGCTGACTGATTTCAACTATCCTGGAAAGTTGCTGATTATCCAAAGAAATGACGGCCGTCATTAATTTTGTCAAAGAAGCAATCGGCATTTTAGCGCTTGAATTCTGATCAAAAAGAATTGTTTGATCCCCATCATTGCTAATCTTAATCACTAAGGCAGCTTTGGCTTTAATATTAAAATCAATTGGATTTTTTCTATTTAACCCTTCTCTGGAAACCTGAGCCAAAAGAATTTTATCTGGAAAATAGACTTGGTTAATCAAAAAATCTTCCATGGCAAATTGGACGCTGTTTACGCTCAAAGAAAAAGCCAAACTGATACCAATCCCGATAGCAAAAAACTTAATTCTTTTCATTTTTCTTGTCTTTAGGCTTTAAAACAGATAGTCTCTGATCAATCCTTTCCATATCGCGAGGAAAAAGCGATGCCTCTCTAATATTCTTCAAACCCAAAATCTGCATAGTAATCCTTTCTGCTCCCAAAGCAAATCCGCCTTCAGGCGGCATCCCAAACTTAAAGGCTTGCAAATAAAGTTCAAAATCTTCAGGCTTATTGCCCCATTCATTAATATTCTTTAAAAGCTGCTGATAATCATTAATTCTTTGACCTCCAGTTACCCATTCTAAACCCCGACCCAAAAGATCGAAGCTGCAAGTATATTCCGGATCTTGAGGATCTGGATAAGTATAAAACGGCCTTTTTTTAGTTGGATAATGTGTGATAAAAATCAGTTCTGAACCATATTTTTCAATAGCATAACGGCAAATTTCTTTTTCGTCTTCGGGCTCCAAATCCGGTTCTTGACGATTATCACGGCTTGTTCTTTCAAAGATAATTTGCTGAGCTTCACGCATTTTCAGTTGTGGAATCTTTGCTGACAGTTGTGGAGTAGTAGCTCCAAATATTTTTAACTCCTCAGCTCTTTCGCTGTTAAGTTTCTGAAAAATATATCTAATCATTTTTTCTACTTCCTCCATAATCTCTGTAAATGACTCGATAAAGCCCATTTCAGCATCTAAGCTTAAATATTCAGTTAAGTGACGGGTGGTTACTGACGGTTCGGCTCGGTAAGCATGAGCTAAGGTAAAAACTCTTTCGAAAACACCCACCATAATCTGTTTATACATTTGCGGGGACTGGCCCAGAAAAGCGTCTTTGTCAAAATACTTTACCTTAAAAACTTCGGCTCCACCCTCAGTTGCCGAAGGTACAATAGCCGGCACTTGAATTTCCGTGAAACTGTCTTGTTTTAAAATCTCGCGAAAACCGTTAATAATTGTTTCCTGAACCTTAAAAATAGCTGTAACCTTCGGGTGCCGCAAAGAAAGCGACCGCCAATCAAGTAATGTCGGTAACTCAACATTCAAATCTTCCTGACCCATATCAAAAGGCAATTCTTCAGCCTTAGACAGAACTTTTGATTCTTGAACCTCAATTTCCACTTCGCCGGTCAGAATATTCTTATTAATCATAGCTGTCGGTCTTTTTTGAACTGAACCGATAATTTCAATTGCATCCTGGGGCCTAAGATTGGAAAGTATTTCGCCACCAACTAACTGAACCATGGCACTATTATCTCTAATATCAACAAAAACCAGTTTGCCATGATCCCGCTTAATATTAACCCAACCAGCAATCCTAACTTTTTCTCCAACGCATTTTGGTACTTCTTTTATAAAAATTCTTTGTTGCATGAAAACTAATTTAACTTTGTAAAAGACGATTGTATTTAGCTAACCTTTCTCCCCTAGCCATGCCGCCAAATTTAACAAAGTCAGCGCCGATAGCTAAAGCTAGATCAGCTATGAATGGATCGTTAGTTTCCCCGGACCGATGGGAAACAATGATTTTCATTTTATTCTTCCTGGCCAGCCTTACAAATTCCAAGGTTTCAGAAACAGTACCAATTTGGTTTGGCTTAACAATAACCGCATTAATCAATAGAGGGAAAAGAGCCTTTTTTAACCTAAAAATATTAGTGGCCACTAAATCATCTCCAACCACTAAGTGATTTTTTCCAAACTTTTTGAAAAAACCTTGCCACTTTTTGATATCTTTTTCTGCAAATGGGTCTTCGATACTAATAATTTTAAAGTCTTTAATCAAATCTTCCAAATCATATTCCTCGCTTTGCTTGAAATAACTTCCGCCAACATCAATAGCATATTTGGTTTGAACTGGTAAGGATTTTCTTAAAATCTGCATGGCCTGATAATCATTAAGATTATTTGGAGCAAATCCGCCCTCCAAACCAACGTCAGTATCAATCTTTTCTTTTAAAAGGGCTTTCTTTAATTTTTCATAATTCAAAAGCCCTTGATTGACGTTCTTAC
>JAHIOR010000028.1 GCA_018895125.1 Patescibacteria group bacterium
GGAATAAAAATAACATCCTCCGCCTGTCTTAGCTAATGCATTAAACCAATATTGTTCTAATAAAAAATAAAAATGATTAAAAAAATACTTTTCATTATTCTTCTTATTAGTATTTTTATCGGCGCTGTCGCGGCCGAAACTGCGGTTGTCCAGGCGGCGGCAAAAGATCTTGAAATTGAATACCCAAACATCCCTCTGGCCCAAACCCCGAATACAATAAAAACCCTGATTCCTGAATATATAAGATATGTCATGATTTTTGGCATGGTTTTCAGCGGCTTAATTATTTTTGGATCCTTATTATTTGCCGGCTTTCTCTACATGACCTCGTCCGGCAATCCCGCTGCCCTCAAAAACAGCAAAGACAGAATGTTTTCTGCTTTTCTGGGAATAATCATTTTGCTTTCTTCTTATCTGATCCTTAACACGATCAATCCCAGCTTAATTGAATTGAAAATAAGTCCGCGAGCTTCTGTCAGAGGCGTTGTTTTTGTTAATGCTGGCGGTGAAAGATACGAAACGCTGACAAGTGTTTCTGATTTCGACGCTACGCCCGTCTCTGCTCCTGTGACGGTAGAACTTTCCTCGGCAAACGTAGAGGTGATTCCTTGCCGCGATATAAATAATTTTGATAGAGCCAACTGCGAAGGCTTGTATCCAACCATTGTCAATCCTCCGGCTTCATCTTCTTTTCCTTCGGATGCCAAAGCCGCCAAGCTGGTTTGGAAAATTCCCGGCGTTTATCTTTATGACGAAACAAATTATGGCGGCGAATTAAAAATCTATACCACTAGTCAAGGAGCCTTAACTCACTTTAATGATAGAGCCGGGTCAATTAATTTTTTGAATCCTAAACCGCTATTTACTGGCGACAATCGACGCTTCGGCACTGTCCTTCACGAAAGCGAGGGTTTTGAAGGCAACTGTGAGTTTATATGGCAAGCTCAAGCTAACCTGGCTGACTTGGCCATGGGGATTACTTTGGATAACTGGAACAATGAAGCTGGATCAATAACTGTTTTTAAGCTCAAAAGCACAATGCCGTATGATGGAGGAGGAGTCAAATTCTATAAAGAACCGAATTATCAAAGCTCCACTCCCGATGAACTGACTTTTTATAAGAAAGAAATAAATTGGGTAACTTTTGCTGGTAAAGGAATGCCGAATAACGGCATTTACTCAATTAAAATTGACGGCGATTATCTAGTCGCTATTGCCGAAAACAATGATGGCTCTGGCAAGTGCGAAATCTTCTTTAAAAGCGATTCCGACCTTAGCGACAATCCAATTGGTCAATGTACTCTAATAGGACAGTGTTCCCCAGACTGCTGGGGATGGCCGCCATATTTCTGTCCTGTTTGCACTGGATCTTGCGCTTCCTCTTTTATGGTTATTCCTCTGGCATGGTAATCTCTGATCGATCAGCTGGCCTTAATTTTATTACTACTCTTCTTTCTGTCCCCTGGCCCAAGCTTTCAGTAACAACATCTGTCCTATCGCTAAGAGCAAGGTGGATTATTCTTCTGTCTTGGGAAAGCATTGGCAAAAGCTCTGTGTCTTGTTTGGTTAAAACCACTTCGTCAGCCATAATATTAGCCAGCTCTTTCAGATAACTGGCTTTTTTACTTTTATAGTCATTAATGTCTAAGTCGAAAAGAATGTCTGAACCGATCTTCTTTCTTAAGATCAACCTCAAAAGGTATTGAATTTCAGATAAAGTTTGGCCGTTTTCTCCAATCAATAGCTGAGGCGATTCTGTTTCTATATTCACCTTAAAAGATTCTCCTTCAACTTTTTCTTCTTTAATCTCTACTGCTATTGTTGCCTTATTAAAAAAGTCTTTAACAATATTTTTAATTATCTCTTGTTGTTCTTTTAAAATCATTTTTTTAGAGTAGGTTTATTTAAAGCATACTGCTGCCAAACACTAAAAACCGAGGTCGCCAGCCAATAAAGGCCAAGGGCCGAGGGAAGCTTTAAAAGAATGAAAACCGTTAAAATTGGAAAGAGATATATCATTTGTTTTTGCAAAGCGGCTGACATCTTTTCTTTCATATCTCCGCTATCCTTATTCTTTTTAAGCGCGTTGGGAAGCATTAAAGTTTGAACCAGCTGAGCAATTCCAGCTAAAACAGCTAAAATAACGTTTGGCTGAGAAAGATCAATGCCTAAAAACAGGGGACTGATTACTTCTGGCTTACTGATAAAGCTATAGACATGATTTTCTTGAGACCAAAGGCCATGCCAAAAAAGCTGGTAAAGAGCGATTAAAACCGGCAGTTGTATTAAAATTGGGACTATTGGTCCCAAGGGACTGACTTTCTCTCTTTTAAATATTTCTGAAACCGCTTGGGCTTGTTTCTCGGGATTATCTTTATACTTTTTTTGAACGCTTTTAAGCTCTGATTGAATCCCAGCCATGATCTGCTGCAATCTAAATGCTTTAGCATTAAGAGGCAGGGTTAAAAGCTTGATAAGCCCGGTCAGGATAATAACCGAAAGGCCCAGGTTTGGCAGCAAGCTGTAAATAAAAATTAAAGCGTTGAAAAGGGGTTGATAAATGAGAAGTTGAAATAATTGACTGATCATTTTATCTTCATTTTAAAAGCTTAGCTTGAGCCAGAAGAATTTCTATTTGTTTGCCCACTTCAACTGATTTATATTTTTCTATTCCCGATCTGGCGATAATTACAATGTCTTTGCCCGGTTTGATTAAGGCAAGTCTTTGTTGAAGCTGCTCTCTTAGTTTCCTCCTTACTTTATTTCTTAGGGTTGCTTTTTTAAAACTCTTTTTAGCTGCCAGGAAACCGAAACGACTGTTTTGCTCCGAGTTGTCAATGAATTTTATAGCCACCAGCCCACTGCTATGGGATTTGCCTTTTTTCAAAAGAAACTCAAAGTCGCTTTTCTTCTTTAAGCGATAAGGGCTGGGAAGCATCTTAAACAGTTAACTTAGTCCTTTTCTTACGGCGTCGCGTACTAATAATTCTTTTGCCCCCTGGAGTCTTGCTTCTTTTTAAAAACCCATGGGTTCGCTTTCTTTTCCTCTTTTTTGGCTTGTATGTTTCTGACATAATTAATGTTTTAAATGATAAATGGTCATCAACTAGTTTAACAAATTTTGCATTATTAAACAACTTGACTTATTTTATTCTTAAAGATTTGCCTAAATATTAAGCCATCTCTTTTAACTGTTATTCCACGTCTTATCCACATGTTATTGCCAGGTGTTAACAACTTAATCTTGTTTTGGCCATTTTTGCTATTCAATGGGGTAAAAGATATAATAAACTATTCAAAAAATCGATAATCAGCTTAAACCAACAGACAAAATGACACCTAAACCAATAGGTGAAATGACACCTAAGCTAACAGGTGAAATGACGCCTAAACTAACAGGTGAAATGACACCTAAACTAACAGGTGAAATGACAAACGAAGAGCTTTGGCAAACTGTCCTCGCTCAAATTCAACTGTCTATTTCTCCTGCCAGCTTTGCTACTTGGTTTAGGCAAACCTCGATTGTTTCTCAAGAAAACGGAGAAATCGTTATTTCTGTTCCAAGTTCTTTTTCAAAAGAATGGTTAAAAAGCAAATATCATAAATTGATTGGTAAAATCATTGATGAACAAAAAAGAGGCGTCAGGGAAATAAAATATATCATAGGAGTTCCGTCATTAATAATAAAACCTGTCCCTGATAGAAAAATTAACCAAACGCCGTCTGTCGAACAACTTGATTTCCAAGAGCTAAAAGTTGATAGGGACACTAATCTTAACCCTCGCTATGTTTTTGATAATTTTATTGTCGGTTCATTCAATGAATTAGCTCATGCTGCTGCTACGGCCGTCGCCAAAGCTCCTGGCCAGGCATATAATCCTTTATTTATTTATGGAGGGGTCGGCCTAGGAAAAACTCATTTATTACAGGCTATTGGCAACGAAATTAATAAGGGGTCAGCTAAAAAAAACATCAGGTATATGCCGGCAGAAAGATTTACCTCAGAAATAGTCAACGCTATCAGAAATCACCAGATCGAAACCTTAAAGATTAAATTTCAAAGAATAGATATCTTTATTATCGACGATGTTCAATTCTTGGCTGGAAAAGAAAAAACCCAGGAAGAATTTTTTCATCTTTTTAATTCCCTTTATGAAAAAAATAAGCAAATTATTCTTTCTTCAGATCGTCCCCCTAAGGCCATTGCCTCATTAACTGAAAGATTAAGATCTCGTTTTGAAGGCGGCATGATTGCCGATATTAGTTTACCGGATGTGGAAACCAGAATTGCCATTTTAAAGACAAAGATTTCTGAAAAGAAAGTGGAAATTTCAGAAGAGATAATAAATTATACTGCTAATACAATCCAAAAGAATATCCGTGAATTGGAAGGGGCTCTTAATCGGCTGATAACCCATCAAAAAATCTACAACAAACCTCTAACCATGGAAGTTGCTAAAAGCTTGCTCAGCAGCTTTGCAGCCGTATCCCCTAAAATATCTTCTCCTAAGAAAATTGTTCAAACGGTAAGCGATTTTTACGATCTTAAGGAAAAAGAGGTTTTTGAAGTGACAAGAAAAAAAGAAGTTGTTAAACCGCGACAAATAGTCATGTTTCTTCTTCGAGAAGAACTAAACTATTCTTTCCCGGCCATTGGCAGGGTTTTTAGGGGCAAAGATCATACTACGGCCATTCATGCTTTTAAAAAAATTAAGAATGAAATAAACAAAAGCGATGATTTTGCCGAAGAGATAAATTTAATAAAAAAGAAGCTTTATGGGCTGTAAAAACTGTTAGTTTCTTGTGAAATTAATTCTTGTGGAATTAATGTTAAATCAACCGGGATATCTTCTGAACAAAAACAGTCGATCTAGAACCGTTTCATAAATAGCAGAATATTGATTACAAGTTATTCACAGATTAATCAATCCTTTTTACGGGCTAGAATAACAGCTTGTTCAAAGGAGAATAGAGCCGAAAGAAATGATTAAAGCCCTCTATAACAATAACAACTAGTTATATATTAATATATTAATTAATTACTAAAATTATGAAAATTCATTCTGAATTTACAGACTTAATCAATTTAATCAATGTATAAAATGAAAGTTACTATCTTAAAAGAGAAATTAAAAGAGGGATTATCTGCAGTTTCTAGGATTGCCCAGAAGAATCTCTCTTTGCCAATCTTAAGTTCTGTTCTGATTTCATCTGAAAAGAATTTTATTTGTTTAAAAGCCACAGACTTAGAAATGGGGATAAAATGGTGGGCGCTTTCTAAAACAGAAAAAGACGGAGAGATTGCCTGTCCTCTTAGAATTTTTCAGGGATTAATAGATGGCTTGGTCTCAGAAAAAATATTACTCAATCTAATGGATAAAAAGATTTTATTAGAGGCGGATAATTTTAATGCTGAGATTAACGGTTTAGATGCAGCTGAGTTTCCTATTATTCCAGAATTAGACATTAAGACTAGTTTTAATATTCAAGCCCATTTATTATCTCAAGGATTAAGTCAAGTCGTGGAGATGACAGCTACCTCCTCCGTCCAACCAGAAATTTCTGGAGTCTATTTTAATCTATCCGGCAACCAGTTAAAAATGGCAGCTACCGACAGTTTCCGACTGGCTGAAAAAATAATTACTTTAACTGAAAAAGTAGAAGAAGAGATATCTTTTATTCTTCCTCAAAAAGCTTGTAAGGAAATTGTTAATCTTTTCAATGAGAAAGAAGAAACTCTTAAAATTTCTCTTTCTTCAAATCAAATCTTGCTAGAATTACCAATGGCCGAAACTTCTCATCCAAAGGTTCAATTTTTCTCAAGGTTAATAGAGGGAGAATATCCTAATTATCAAGAGATAATTCCTCAAAAATTTGATTTTAAATCCTTGATTTCAAGAAATCTTTTTTTACAAAATCTAAAAACAACTAGTCTATTCAGCAATAGAATAAATGAAGTTAAAATAAGAATTAATCAACACGATCAAAAGATTGAACTAGAGGGGCAAAATCTAGATATTGGCCAATCCATCAGTATTCTGACAGCAGAAATAGAAGGCAATGGAGAGATGGGGGTATCTTTTGATTGGAGATTTTTAATGGACGGACTAGCTCAAATTAAAACTAAAGATCTTATCTTTTCTATAAACAAAGACGAGGGGCCGGCCGTTTTAAGGCCCAGAGATGATTCTAGCTATCTCTATTTACTAATGCCCTTGAGAACTTAATAGCGTACAAGAAAATTCTATCAAAAATAATCCTCATCATACAAAGGAGCTTAGCTCCAAGGAGCTAAGCTCCTTTTATCAGTCGGAAATACTACGTTCGACTTTTTTCTCTTAAATGAGGTTAATATCTTTTCGTAAATACTCGACGATCGTGAGGTATTTACGAAAGGACGAACAGAATTTATAGGACATGCGATGTCCAATAATTTTATCATTTTAAATCGTAAAAGTCCGTGGCAGAAACTGCTTGCGGACTTTTTTATTATTCTTAGCATAACGCTTAATTGGATTCAAAAAGGCTCAGGGATTTTCTCGGAGAGAATCTTCGCCATAATTTGATGAAAAATCGGCCCGGCAAAAACAATGCCGGGTTCTTTTCTGGTCGGGGTATTGTCATTGTTCCCGGTCCAAACTCCGATAACAGCATCGGGAGTATAGCCGACTGTCCAGCCATCCCGATAACTCTGAGTAGTTCCGGTTTTAACAGCGACAGGGTATTCGTCGAAGAATAAGACTGACCTGGCTCCGAAAACCGGGGCCCGGGAATTATTATCTGATAAAATATCACTAATCAGGGCAGCTGTTTTTATACTTAGAACCCTTCTCGGAGTGCTCTTATTTTCTTCAATAATATTTCCCTGACTATCTTCAATTCTTAAAATTGACACGGGTTTTAGCCAAGCGCCATTATTAGCAAAAGCACTGTAAGCAGACGTCAGTTCTAATAATTTGACTTCATAGCCGCCTAAAACAATAGAGGGTCCAAAAGGAGGATTAAGAGTAGTAATCCCTAGATTCCTGGCTGTTTGAATGCTGTCTTCTATTCCGGCCAGATTCATAAGAACCTTAATAGCCGGAATATTTAAAGATTGAGCCAAGGCCCTTCTTAAGGTGACTAATCCTCGATATAGACCGTCATAGTTTTGAGGAATATATTCTTTCCCTCCCCAGATACCAAAGTTGGTTTTTTCATCATTAACCACGGTTTTATCGTCAAATCCTTTGTCAAAAGCAGTTGCATAAACAATCGGTTTAAAAGACGATCCGGGTTGTCGGCCGGAAAGGGCAACATTAAATTGAGGTTCAAAAAGACAGTTTTTACCCGGAATACATCCCTCCGGATAAGAATCGGCAAAAAAATCTTTAGAGCCAACCATTGACAGTATCTCTCCGGTTTTAGGGTCAATGACAACCACGGCCGCGTTTGAAGAGAGATATGCCTGATTTATTTTAACCCTTTCTTCAACCACTTTTTCAACATACGACTGGAGATCCCAGTCTATAGAAGTGTATATTTTAGCCCCTTTTTCTCTTAAAAAATCTTCTCCATATTTTTCTTCCAATATTCCTCTTATCCAAATAGTAAAGTGGGGAGCCTTAATTAATTGGTTAATTTTAGCAAACCCAATAACTTCTTCCTTAGCATTCATTTCCTCTTCTTGAGTAATGAAAGATAATTCCTTCATCCTAGTTAAAACATAGTCTTTTTTTGCCATTAGCTCATCTCTATTCGGGCCGTATGGCGAAAGGCGACTCGGCGCTTTTATCAAAGCAGTTAAAAGAGCGGCTTCAGCTAAAGAGATATCTTTAGCGTCTTTCTGAAAATAGGTTTGGCTGGCAGCTTGAGCCCCATATGTATTCTGGCCAAAAGGAATCTGATTTAAGTAAAACTCAAAGATTTCATCTTTGGAATA
>JAHIOR010000029.1 GCA_018895125.1 Patescibacteria group bacterium
AAAAATATCCTATTCTTGACACTGGCGGCGGAACTGGATATTGGTCGCGAAAAGTTGCGGAACTAGGTTTTAATGTTGTTTGTTCTGATGTGGCAGAAAAAATGTTAGACGCCGGCAAAAAAATTGTTAAAAATACACCTTTAGCCGAAAAAATAAAATTCGTTGTTTCTGATATTACAGATATGAAAGAATTTGAAAATGATTCTTTTTCAATGGTAACCGCGGAAGGTGATCCGGTTGGATATTGCGGAAATCCACAAAAAGCAATTAAGGAATTGGCGAGGGTAACGCGCAAGGAAGGGGCGATAATTGTTTCGGTTGATAGCTTGTTTTCTGTGATTGGCAGAATGGTAAGTGATAAAAAATTCAAATTATTGCCTAAATTATTAGAAACGCATATCTCTGATTTTTTTGGGCAATATCCACAATATAATTTTTCAGCCGAAGAATTGAGGGAATTGTATTCTCGCAACAATATTTCGGTTGACAGTATTATTGGTAAAACTGTTTTTACTCGTTTCATACCTAGAGATAAAATTGATGAATTACTTGCTGATAAATCTTTTTACAAACAAATTTTGAAACTTGAATTGAGTTTTAATAACGAACCTTCTGTTATTGGTTTTGCTGGTCATATTGAAATTGCCGGTATTAAAAGTTAAAGAATTTGCCGCCAAAGAAAAACTTGAAATTGTCAGCGGCGCGGCTTTGTTGCCTTTCTGAATTTTCGCGGGGGGATTTCCTCGCCGCCTATGGTGGCGAAATGCGTTCGGACTAATTCAAGAATACTGCACCAAAAATATGGATTTTGCCTCTCCCATTGAACAAATCCCCAGAATCGGCCCGACTCTCCAAAAAAGATTCAGAAAATTAGGGGTAAAAACAGCCAAAGATCTTATCTATCATTTTCCTATCAGATACGAGGATTTTTCTAATTTCAGCAAAATCAGCCTTTTAAAAGCAAGGACTGATATTGCTATTAGGGGTAAAATCCTGGAAATAAAATCCAGCCTGGCCTGGAGAAAGAAAATGACTTTGACAAAAGCTGTGGTTGGAGATGATAGCGGTGCCGTTAAGATTATTTGGTTTGGCAAACCCTACATTACCGACAACCTTGAAATTGGAGACCAAGTTATTATGGCCGGAAGAGTCAGCCAAGGCAAAGAAGGCTTGTATTTGAACAATCCTTCTTACGAAAAACTTACAGAGGACGGGCCTCTGTATAGTTCAAGGGTGGTTGGCTTAATGCCAATTTATCCTGAAACAGAAAAACTTTCTTCCAAATGGTTGAGGGGCATAGTCAGGCAAACCTTAGGGATTCTAAAAGATGATTTCCAAGAATTCTTACCCGAAAGCTTTATTAAAGAATTTAATCTTCTGCCTTTATCTAAAGCTGTTTGGCAAATTCATTTCCCAGATTCTTTGGAATTAGCTGAGAAAGCTAGAAAAAGATTTGCTTTGGAAGAATTATTCTTGATTGAAACCTTTGTTTTGAGAGAAAGAATCAAGCTTTTACAAACCAAGGCTCATTCAATTCCCATGGACATACCCCTTATTAAAAGGTTTGTTGACAGCTTGCCTTTTAAATTAACTGATGCTCAAAGAAAATCCAGCTGGCAGATATTAAAAGATTTGGAAAAAACTCACCCTACCAACAGGCTTTTGGAAGGGGAAGTGGGTTCTGGCAAAACCGTGGTGGCAGGAATTGCTGCTTTAAATACAGCCAAAGCCGGATTCCAAGTGGCTATTATGGCGCCAACTGAAATTCTGACCAAACAGCATTTTAAGGAAATAGCTAAAATGCTTTTCAAGTTTAAACTGACCATTGCTCTTTTAACCGGCAAAGAAGATCAGATCATGGCCAAAAAGCTTAAAGGAGAAACAATTGAAGCTTCCAGAAGAAAGATCCTAGATAAATGCTTGAAAGGGGAAATAGATATTTTAATTGGCACCCATGCTTTAATCCAAGATAAAGTTAAATTTAAAAACCTAGGATTAGTAGTAGTTGACGAACAGCACCGCTTTGGCATTGAGCAAAGAGCTAAATTATTAAAAGAAGGCAAAATAAAGAATCTGCCCATTCCTCACCTTTTATCTATGACCGCCACTCCAATTCCAAGATCCTTGGCTTTAACTATTTACGGAGATTTGGATTTATCAATTATTGATGAAATGCCTAAGGGCAGAAGAAAAATTATTACCAGAGTGGTTCTGCCAAAAAACCGCCAGGAAGTTTATGACTTTATAAGAAATCAGATTGATTTGGAAAGGCAGGCTTTTATCATTTGCCCGAGAATAGAACCCTCCTCCGTCCCGCTCCGCGGGACTATGGCGGGCAAGCAAAATCAAAAATATAATCCGTGGGCGGGGGTTAAGGCTGTAGCTGAAGAAAAAGAAAAGCTTGAAAAAGAAATCTTTCCCGACCTAAGAGTAGAAATGCTCCACGGCAGAATGAAACCAAAAGAAAAAGAAAAGATCATGTCCGCCTTCGCCAAAGGCTATGGCGGAAAAAACAAAATTGATATTCTAGTGGCCACTTCAGTCGTTGAGGTTGGCATTGATATTCCTAATGCCTCAGTCATGGTTATTGAATCAGCTGACCGCTTTGGCTTGGCCCAGCTCCACCAACTCAGGGGCAGAGTAGGAAGAAGCTCCCATCAATCATATTGTTTTCTTTTTACCGACTCTTCTTCTTTAAAAACCAAGCAAAGGCTTAAAGCCATGATTAAGGCCCAAGACGGCTTTGAGTTGGCAGAAAAAGATTTGGAGATAAGAGGGCCGGGCGAGTTTGGCGGCAAAAAACAATGGGGCATCCCAGACTTGGCTATGGCTTCTTTAAAAGATTTTGCCTTGGTGGCAAAAGTAAAACAATCAGCTAGAGAAAATTTAGAAAAAGATCCTCATTTAAAAAACCAGCTCTTCTTGAAAAAGAAGCTGCAAAGATTCCAGCAAAAAGTCCACTTTGAATAGGGTTGAAAATCAACCCTTTCTCACCTTTCTGGTAGCCCAGGACTGCAAGGGCCGATTTAACATTAAAATGGTCTGAGCCTCAAGGGCTGGCAAGGCTGAAAAGAAAATCATGCCAATGGGCAGTATTAACCACTCAACAGCAAAAATGAGCTTTTTAAATCTGTTAATTGGTTTTGGTTTTAAAGAAAACAAAGAAAAGCTGAGATAAATCGAGCTCAAAAGCCCGATCATGGTCACGGTCATGATTCTTGAAGTTAAATGGGGCAGATTATGAGCAATCAAGGTTTGAGAAAATGCGGATCCTCCCAGGGTAATCGGCAACCAACCCAGCAAAAAAAGCAAAATGGAATTGGTTGCCCAAGACCAATGCGATTCAAAAAGGAAAAATCCCTTAGAAAGCTTCTTTTTAAAAGAAATCTCTTTGTCTTTAAAAAAATTAAAGAAAACATAGGGAATTTCACCAGCTCCATAGGCCCATCTTCTTTGCTGTTTGTAAATGCTGACCGCGGTTTTTAAAATAGTGTCTGAAACATTAGCATCCATGCTAACCGGGTAATAAATCGGCTGAACTGAATAATTACCACCGTATTTTAAATAACAAAGCCAGAAAATTCTGGAGTCGTCAGAAACAACGTTTGGCTGCTTAAAGCCAACCTCGACCATGGCTTTAAAGCTCATAGCATGGGAGGAAAAGGTAACCAGCTTTTCAGGTCTTTCCTGGCTCAAAGCATTCCAAAAAGTCGAAGACAAGGCCAGAGATCTTGAGAAAAGAGGCGCCTCCCAAATGTTATTAATGAAAAGGGGAATGGGTTGAAAGCTGGTTCGGGTCGGGTTTTCAGCTTTTAAGTAATACCAGGCTAAACAACTAAAATATTTAGGAAAAATGCAGGTATCAGTATCAAAAAAAGAAACGATAATATTCTCATAAGGAATATTCAAAGGATCAATAATCTCCTTGCCTCTCTTGCCAGCCCAGTTGTCATTGGAGCCCTTGCCGGCAATTTCTCCGCTCAGGTTATCAGGATGCCAAGTAATTAAGAATTTGAAAAACTTATCTCCAAATTCCTGATTAATAATTTTAATAGATGACTCTGTCTCAGACCGATACTGCTCTTCGGCAGACAAAACAACAATAATCTTTTCTTTTGGATAATCGCTCTCGAGTAAAGTTTTAAAAGCGTCTCTGATTACTTCCAAGGGTTCATGACAAATGGTAAAAATGCACAGGTGATAAATCTTCTGCCAGTCAGCAATTTGTTGTAGTTTCTCCTTCCAGTTGGTTTTCTGGCTTTCTTGCATTTTCCTATAGCTGGAATGCAAGTGAAAAGCAAAATAGATTCCCCTGAAAAACCAATAAATATCAAAGATCAAAATGAAAATGGCAACCATAAAAGGTTGCTGCCAGGAAAAAAAGATTGCCAAAAGAATTGTCAGCCAAGAAACAGCCCCGGGTAGAATCTCAAGGAAACGGTAAAGCCGCCTATCTTTGGGGTCTATTAGATCTTTAGAGCTAGCAATTCTGAGATTCATTATTTTAAACTCTCCGGTATTTCTTTGTTGCGGAGATAAATTCTTTTTTTATGACTAGGTGACTGTCACTTTTCCTTACCCGAACAAATTTACGAACAAATCTAGTAAATGGCGTGATTTTGCTAATTTTTCAGCGTTTAACCTCTGAGGTTAAACGCTCTAGTTAAGCAACTCTGTTTTGAGGATTGCCTTGAGCCAAAGTGACAATATTATCTGTTAAAATCTGAAATAGATTGTCTAGTGCTTCTTTGGTGTAATAAGCAAAGGCTTTGATACCAAGACTGTTCTCTAGTCCAACTAAGGGCCCTTCTTCTAGATTCTCTCCTTCCCAAGCGTAACCACTAACCTTGCCAGATTTTAAGGCTTCGGCCATAGCGTTTTCATTAACTAAATCACGGTCAACCGTATTAACAACAATAACGCCGTCTTTCATTTTCCCTATGGCATCATTTCCGATTAAATCTTTATTGTCATCCTCGTGAGTTGTATTAAGAGAAATTGCATCAGACTCTGCCAAAACTTCATCAAAACTTTTCATTTCTACGCCGGCCATTTGCTTAGGATTACGATTACAAGCGATTACTTTCATCCCAATTCCTAAACCCAACTCTGCTACCCGGCTGCCAATGTTTCCTAAACCAATAACTCCCAAGGTTTTTCCCATCAACTCCATTCCC
>JAHIOR010000030.1 GCA_018895125.1 Patescibacteria group bacterium
ATTGCTCGAGAGTTGGCCAAACAATTAGGAGGCGCGGTCACTACTTTGCCCCAAAAAGTTAAAGGCCGTAGCAAGGCGGTGTTGCCCAGAGAACCAAAGAGAAAAGAGATAAAAATAAAAGAAAGTTTTATTGATCCTCTTGATGAAGAAATTAAAATGAAACAAAGTTTTAGTCAGAAACTCAAGGAATGTCATGTTTCAGGCGCTGATATTGAAAAGACCTTAAAGGCTTTAAAGCAAACGAACATTAAAGCATTAAAACAATAGAGCATTAAAACAAACGAGCATTAAAGCATTAAAACATAAAAGCAAGAAAGCAAGAAAACAAAAAACAATATGGCAGTGTAACAATAAACCAATAAACCAATAAATTAATAAACTAAGTTTTATGGCTAAAAGAGTTTCAACAGTTCAAAAGGGTAAAGGTCTGGATGTTGGCACCGCTTTTATTTGCTGTGCTGAAAAGAAAGGTGATGATATTATTTTCAGGACCCAGCGCGATGCTTTTTTTGATATTGAACACACTGATTTTACTAAACAGATGCTAACCAAGACCAAGGTTAATTATATTGAGCGGGGGGATAAATTATATGTCGTAGGCGATGAAGCAATTAAATTTGCTAATATCTTTAGTAAAGAGACAAGGAGACCCCTAAGTCAAGGAATAGTCAGCCCCCAAGAGAAGGAAGCCTTGCCAATGGTCGAAGTGATTTTAAAGATGGTAGTTGGCAAGCCAAAGTATCAAGGTGAAATTATTTATTACTCAATCCCTGGCGAACCTTTAGATGCTGATTTTAATCTCGTCTATCATCAGAATATTTTTGCTGGGTTTTTGAAAAAGATGGGTTACCAGCCAAAAACTATTCAGGAAGGGTTGGCCGTAATTTTTTCTGAACTAGCTGACGAGGATTTTACCGGTATTGGAATTTCCTTTGGCGCTGGCATGGTCAATACCTGTCTGGCCTGCATGTCCGTGCCAGTTTTCAGCTTTAGTTTAACTAAAGCTGGTGATTGGATTGATCAGCAAGTTGCCAAGGCTTTAGCCGAGACCGCTTCAAGAGTCTGTGTTACCAAGGAAGCTGTTCTTGATTTAACCAAGGAAAAAGGTTTAACAAAGATAGAGACCGCTCTTTCTATTTATTATAATAATCTGATTGAGTACGTAGTAGAAAATATTAAAGAGGAATTTGAAAGGACTAAAAATCCGCCTCAACTTGATAAGCCGATTCCCATTGTGCTGTCAGGGGGTACTGCCTGTCCAAAAGGATTTATCGAGAGATTTAAAGAGGTTTTTAAAAAGGTAGATTTTCCCCTAAAGGTAGGAAAGGTAAAAATGGCAACCGAACCCCTTTATAGTGTGGCTAAAGGAGCTTTGGTTGCGGCTCTTTCAGATGAAGAAAATAAATAATCAAACAATTATGAAAAAAGGCATCTATCTTTATGGTATTACTGATAAAATTGAAAAGAAAAACTTTGGCCCAATCGGGATTAATGAGGCAAAGGTAGAAGTTATTCCTTGCAAAGATATTAATGCCTTGATTAGTGAAACCCCGATAATCAATTTTGATCGTTTTGATAAAGAGAAATTAACCAAGTATGTTACTATTCACCAGAAGGTTAATGAGGAGGTGATGAGAAATTATGACGTCGTCCCTATGGCTTTCGGCATTATTGCTCCGAGTAAGGCTGAGGTTTTACGTATTTTAGAGCGGGCTTATCTTCAATTTAAAACCGTTTTAAGGAAAATAGCTGGTAAAGCAGAGTTCGCAGTCCAGGTCTGGTGGAATCAAGAAAAACTGCTTGAAGAATTAGTTAATGTTAATCCAGAAATAGAGAGATTGAAACAGAAGGCATTTTCAAAAGTAAGCATTTTGGGAATGCCAATTAAATTGAAACTAGGAAAGTTAATCCAGCAAGAAATAGAAGCTCAAAAAGAAGCTTTCATCCAGGACATTCAAGCACACCTCAAGAATTCTTCGCATGATTTTACTTCAAATAAACTAATTGAGGACGATATGCTCGCCAACTTTTCTTTTCTAATAGAGAAAGCCAGAGAAGGGGAACTTGATAAAAAAATGCAAGAATTGGGAAAGAAATATGAAGAAAAATTAAGATTCAAATACATTGGGCCAATGCCTGCTTATAGTTTTGTAAATATTAATCTTGAACTTGGTAATTTTGAAGTCGTAGATGAGGCCAGGGAACTCTTGAGCCTAGGAGAAGAAGCTACTCTTGAGGGAATTAAAAAGGCCTATTATTCTCTTGCTCATCAGTGTCATCCGGATAAACATCTAAACGATCCAGAAAAAGTCCAAGAGATGAAGAAAATAAACCAGGCCTACAGCATTTTAGAAAATTATTGCCAAAGTTATGATGATTCCTGTGGGGATTTTATGGAAGAACCTTATCAAAAATATTCTTTTAAAGAAGAAGCTGTAAAAAACTCTTTAATCATCAAATAATTTTATAAAGGTCGATTTGGTTTTACTAATTGATTAAAAATTAAGAAAGATAAAAATATGAAGCTTGATATTACAACCATTGGGCATTGGGCCCTGATAGTTGGGATAGTATTAGCAGTAATTGCTGGCCTTACTACTATTCCTGCTTTGACAATTGTTCTTTTTGTGTTGGGTTTGATTATTGGTTTTCTTAACATTAAGGAAAAGGAAAACACCCCCTTTCTTGTAGCAGTGATTGCCCTGCTGCTAATTGGAGTTGCTGGTCTACAACTCGGGAAATTGACAGAGATAGTCGTCCCAGTCTTAGAAAATTTTATCGCCTTGGTAGGAGCCGCCGGTCTTGTTGTTGCCTTAAGACAAGTGATTGTTTTGGCAAAGCCAAACGTTGAATAAAGATGTTATTTTAATGAATTGACTTTTTTGGGCGGAGACTTTAGGGAGATTTAAGATTACTTATGTTGTTTATTATATGGCCAAAAATGGAAAATATCTTTATTGCGTTATCAAGGAAAAAGATCCAAAGAAATTTGGCATTTTGGGGCAGGGGGGAAATGAAGTTTACGCTATCAATGAGGGGGACCTGGCAATAGCTGTGAGTGACAGCCCAAAAGAAGAATATTCATTTATTAAAGATCACTTGACTTGTCATCAAAAAGTTATTGAGGAAGTTATGGGGCAAGGGTACGATGTGTTACCAGTTCGTTTTGGAACAGTGGCCAAGAGTAGAGAACATATAAAAGAAAAAATATTAAAATCAAAAAGAAAAGAACTTCTAGAAACTTTTCCAATAGTGGAAGGAAGGATAGAGTTAGGATTGAGAGCTTTTTGGAAAGATATGCCCAGTATTTTTCAGGAAATAGTTGCTGAAGATAAAGAAATTCAAATTGCTAAAAAACAGGTTCAAGGAAATCCAGTCCAGCTGAATATTGCCCGAGTGGGAGAAATGGTTGAAAAAGCCCTTGAGGTAAAAAGGGAAAACGAGGCCCAAAAAATTCTTGATCCTTTAAAAAAGTTAGCCGTAGATTTTAAGCCAAGAGAACTTTTGAAGAGTAGAGAAATTATGAAAGATTCAATGATTTGTAGCAGCGCTTTCTTGGTGGCAAAAGAGAAGGAAAAAGAATTTGATCAAAGAATAAGAGCATTAATCAAAGAACATGATAAGAGAATCAAATTTATTTACATCGGCCCTATCCCTCCTTTTAATTTCGTGGAATTACATTTAACTGTCTAAATTCTTTTAGATATTTCTCTTTATCTAATTTTTCAACAGACGAATAGATTAAAATGGCTTTGAAAAATCTTTTAGAAAAAAAGTTACAATTTATTCTTTTTGGGGGAAAGGGCGGGGTGGGTAAGACGACAATGGCGGCGGTTTCCGCCATCAAATTTGCCCAAAAACAAAAAACCTTAATATTCACCACTGATCCGGCCCCTTCCCTAGGAGATAGTTTTGGCCAGACCCTTTCTAATGAACCCCAAGCTGTAAAAGGCGTTAAAAATCTTTATGCCCTGGAAATTAATGCGCAACAGGTTTTAAAAGAGTTTAGGCAGGAATATGGCGAAGATATTTTAGATATTTTACAGAAAGGCACCTATTTAGCTCCTGAAGAGGTCGAAGAAATATTTTCACTGGACATACCGGGACTTGATGAAGTAATGGGGCTAAAGAAAATTACTGATTTTATGGAAAGCCGAGAATACGAACTTTATATCGTGGATACCGCGCCGACCGGCCACACTTTAAGACTTTTAGCCTTACCCGAACTTTTAGATGATTGGATCAAATTTTTGGCTAAAACGCGCTGGCGCTATCATTATATGATAAAGCGGATTTCTGGCCGAGAAAAAACAGAAAAAGCGGACCAATTTCTTTTAGAGATGAAAAAAACTGTTAAACGGGTCAGAAATCTCCTTCAAGATAGCGAGAGAACCGAATTTATAATTGTTACAATTCCCGAGGTAATGGCTGTTCGTGAGACCGAGGATTTAATAAATGACCTTCAAAGATTTAACATTCCCTCAAGCCACATTATTATCAATAATATTTTTCCCAAAAACGACTGCCAATTTTGTCAGGCCAGGAGGAAAGAACAGGAGAAATATATAAAAGAGATAAAGAGATTGTTTCCGAGTTTTAACATCAGCGAGGTCCAACTTCAATCCGAAGAAGTTAAAGAAATTAAGAAGCTAAATCAATTAACCAAGATATTATTTTAAGTATGCCCGCCTCGCCTTTCGACGAGCTCAAGGCGAGTCGAGGCGGGCGAATAGCCCCGGTAGTGACCGGGGCACATACGAATAAAAATGAAATTATGTTTATTGTCGATGATATATTGTTAGCTCCAATTAAAGGTTTTGTATATCTGGCTAAAAAGGTTCAGGAGTTAGCCGACGAAGAGCTAGAGGACACGGAAGAAAAAATTAAAACAGAGCTTTTGGGCTTGCAGATGCTTTTTGAAACTGACCAGATTA
>JAHIOR010000031.1 GCA_018895125.1 Patescibacteria group bacterium
GGAAAAAATCTTGGCAAGGGATCAGCTTTACGCACTGGCTTTGGGGTAGCTACCGGAGAAGCAATCATTATTCAGGATGCTGATCTGGAGTACAGTCCTGACGATTGGCCGAAAATGCTTGCCGAATTAGAGAAAAGTTCTGATATTAGCGCTGTTTTTGGTTCAAGAGAGATGAATCCCGAGAGAAAGGGGTATTGGCATTATGTATTGGGAGTAAGGTTTCTAGCTTTTTTAATTAATTTTCTTTTTAAGTCTAACCTGACAGATCCATATACCTGTTACAAGCTTTTTAGAGCCGAATTAATTAAGGGAATTCTTTTGGAAAGTAATGGCTTTGAGATTGAGGCCGAGATGACGGTTAAAATTCTAAAGCAAGGAGGTAAAATAAAAGAAGTACCGATTAATTATTATCCTCGTAAGTTTTCTGAGGGCAAAAAGATCCGAGTTAAAGACGGTTTAGTTGGCATTTGGACAATCATCAGATATTGGTTAAAGTAAAGTATATTAAAATAGAGCAGGTTTTATTGATTACGATTAAAATTTAGAACTGATATTGGCATTGACCCTTACTTTAAAATGGGTTAAATTAAATTAATATAGGTTAACGTAGGTTAGCAAATGGCTAAGAGTAAAAAGGCAAAAATTAGGAAGAAAAAAACCCTTGTTGTTAAAAAAAAGAAACAAGTTTCTTTAAATATTAAAGAAGCAAGACTAATTCAATCCTTGGGACAGAAAAGAGTTAGGATTAAAGTAATTGGTATTGGTGATGGGGGAGCAGCTATTGTTGCTGATTTGGCTAAAACTTTAGATAAAGTTGATTTTTGGGTGGCCAACACTGACTGGCGCAGGTTTCAAAAGTTTCCGCCAGTGGTTAAAATATTGAACTTTGGAGAGAAGCAAACTCACGGAGTTGGTACTGGCATGGATCCGGAAATCGGCCGACAGGCAGCTTTAGCTGAAAAGGAAAAAATCATTAAAGTTTTAAAAGATACTGATCTTTGTTTTTTAATTTCTTCGTTGGGGGGCGGCACTGGTTCTGGGGCGACACCTATTTTTGCCAAGATTGCTCAGCAGCAAGGGATCATGACATTTGGAATTTTTACCTTGCCTTTTAAATTTGAAGGTGAAAGAAAAGCTAGGATTGCCAAAGAAGCTTTAGATAAAATGAGAAGCAATTTAAACACTAGCCTGGTATTTCCCAATGAAAAGATTTTTCAAAGCTTAGACAAAAATATTTCTTTTAACGAAGGTTTTGCCGCCATTAATAAGGTTTTGGCTGAAGGCCTAAGGGGTTTGATTGGTCTTGTTTTCCAGCCGGGTTTGATTAATATTGATTTTGCTGATCTAAAGGCAGTTCTAGACAGTAAGGGTAAGCCGGCTTATTTAGCCAATGCCGAGTTTGAAAAAGGAGCTAAAATCGAAGAAATTAAGAAGAAGATTTTTCAAAACGTTTTTTTAGCATATAATTTTCGTCAAGCTAAGTCGGTTCTATTCAATATTGTTTCTGATGCTAATTTGGCCCTTGGGGAAGTTAGCGAGGTCAGTCAGTTGGTTTTTAATGCTGTCCATTCTGACGCCAAGATAATTTTTGGCGTTAGTTTTGATAAAAAACTTTCAGGTAAGATTATGGTAACGATCTTGGCTATTGGTGGTCGGGAAAAGAGTTTTATCAGTAGCGTTAAGAAAACGCAAAAACCTCAAAATCCCAAAAAACCTAAAAAAAACAAAAATACTAAAAAGGAACCACCAGCCAAAATAGAGGTTAAAATTAGAAGAAATGCAATTCAGGTGAAAGAAGAGGTTAAGGCTGAAGAAGAGGATATTGCTGCTAAAGAAAGAATTTGGGAGACTCCGACTATTTTAAGAACCTTGCTTCGCAAGAACCTTGATTCTCGCTGAAGCTCGAATTAAAAACCTTGCTTCGCAAGAACCTCGTTGCGCGAGTCTCGCTGAAGCTCGAATTAAAAACCTTGCTTCGCAAGAACCTCGTTGCGCGAGTCTCGCTGAAGCTCGAATTAAGAATAGGTTTGTTGTAATGATGAGAAATAAGTCAATTAAAAAAGCAGTATTGCCAATTGCCGGGTTAGGAACCCGGTTTCTTCCGCTTTCAAAAACCTTTCCCAAAGAACTTTGGCCTTTACTCAATCGGCCCGTTCTAGATTACATTGTCAAAGAGGTTAGAGATGCCGGGGTCAAAGAGGTTATTTTTGTCAATTCTCTCGGCAAGAAGATCGTTGAAAACTATTTTAAACCCGACCGTAAGATGGAAAAGGTCTTAGAAAAAAGGAATAAAAAAGAGCTTTTATCAAAGCTCAAAAAAGACCAGAACAATTTTCAAGGTCTTAAGTTTTCTTCGGTTATCCAAAAGAAACCCTTGGGTGACGGCCACGCAATTTTGCAGGCAAAAGAAAAGATTGGCAAAGACCCTTTTATGGTCTCTTTCGGAGACGATATTGTCGTCTCTAAAGTTCCTTGTCTTTTGCAAATGGCTAAGGTTTTTGCAAAATACGGCCAGCCAGTGATTGCCATTAAAAAAGTGGCTCTTGAAAAAGTCAGCCTTTATGGCGCGCTTAGAGTCAAAAAGATCGGTTCCAGAACTTATCAGATCAAAGAAATTATTGAAAAACCAAAACCGGGTAAAGCGCCGTCAAACTTTGTCGTGGTGGGAAAATATATATTAACTCCAGAGGTTTTTAAATATTTAGAAGAAACAACGCCACTTTTTAAAGGAGAGATTCTTTTAGCCATGGCTCTTGAGCAAATGATTAAAGATGGTAAAATGATTTATGGATATGAATTTGAAGGAGACTGGCTTGAATGCGGTAATATCCAGGGCTGGCTTGAATCAAATCTATTCTTAGCCAAAAGGCATCCAGACTTTAAAAACTTTAAATAAATAAAAATGATTGAAGTTACCAAAGAAATATTAAAGAGCGTTTACCAGCCACGGCCGATAGACAAAGCTGTCAGGAAATACGATTACGGGCTTTTGCTGATAATCGGGGGATCTGACTTTTATTCGGGTCAACCAACAATCTCTGCTTTAGCGGCTCTTAAAGCTGGCGTGGACGTTATCAGAGTTATCGCTCCCAAAAGAGCGGCAGACATTATTGCTTCTTTTTTTCCAACAATCTCCGCCTACCCCTTAGATGGCAATTGGTTGGAAAAAAGACATCTGGCGACTTTGCTTTCCATGGCTGAATCAGCCAAAGAAGTTTCTCGCGGTAAAACCGCTTTAGTGATTGGCGGCGGCATGGGCAGGACAAAAGAAACCCAGGAGGCAATTGCTGAGTTTCTAATAAACAACTCTCTGCCAATGGTTATTGACGCTGATGCTATTTATGCTTTAGCTAAAAGTCCTCAAAGCATAAAAGGGGAAAATTCAATCATTACGCCCAATACTTACGAGTTTTATGCCCTGACCGGCCGGGAAATCTATCAGCTTCCGGATGAAGAAAAAGTTAAAATTGTCCAGGAAGAGGCGAAAAAACTCCAGACAACAATTGTTTTAAAGGGTAAGATCGATATCATCTCAAACGGAAAGGAAGTGGCGATAAATAGAACAGGCAGTCCTTATCTTAGTAAAATGGGAATCGGAGATGCTTTTGCTGGTATTTGCGGCGCTTTTCTGGCTAAGGGCATAGACTCTTTTGTTGCTGCCCAAGCCGCAGCTTATATTAACGGTTTGGCGGGAGAAATGGCGGCAAAGAAAATGAAAGATTCTTTGTCAGTGCTTGATTTGATCGAAGCTATTCCTAAAGTTATCGGCTAAGGACTTATCTGATTTAATAAGATGGCCGGCTTGGGAAAGCTGGCTTTTTCTTGTCTTGACTAAAGTAAAAGATTATGTTATGATTTTAAATATAAACCATGTTAAAAAACTTATCTTGCCAGTTAAAGTTTGCCTTTTTCCCTTGCCAGGAGAATAATTTTAGGCCTTTGGCTCTCCAGCGCCAGTTTTTGATTTACTATGTTTTGCTGTTTTTGGCGTTGAAAATGGTCATTTTTCCATTTTATTTATTGTTTCCCAAAACTTCGTTTTTTGCTGAAGTTATTTCTTCAACCTTAATAGAGTTAACTAACCAAGAGAGGCAATCAAGTGGCTTATCTCCTTTAAAAGAAAGCTTAGTTTTAAACCAGGCGGCTTTAGCTAAAGCTAAAGACATGATAGAAAATGATTATTTTAATCACACTAGTCCGAGCGGAATTACGCCTTGGTATTGGTTTAAACAGAAGGGTTATGCCTATAGGGCGGCCGGGGAGAATTTAGCCATTGGTTTTTTGGATTCAGCTGAAGTGGAAAAAGCCTGGACAGAATCTCCTTCTCATCGGCAAAATCTTTTGAATTCTAATTTTAAAGAAATTGGCATTGCTGTTTTAACGGGTAATTTTCAAGGTAAAGAGACAACTATTGTGGTTCAATTTTTTGGTAATCCTATTGCTAAGCCAGTTGTTGCTAGATTAACTAAACCTCCAAAACCGATTTCAACCCCCAAGCCAATCTTGAGTCCCGAGCCGATTATTTCAATAGTTGAGACTCCTGTTAATATTCTCGCTGAATCTGAGGTGTTAATTGAGCCTGAGGCGCCAATAGAAACCCTTAATCCAGAGCCTTTGACTGAAGCCAAGGGAGAGTTTAATTTACCAGTTGAGGTATTTAGTTTTGGTTCTAATAAATATGATCAAATAACTTCTCAGGCAATAACTGTATTTTTACTTTTTTTGATTGGCGCTTTAATCTTTAATTTTCTTGTTAATTTGATCGAAGGCATCAAAAGACCTGAGTTGGTTTTAGATGCGGCTTTCTTTATTCTCTTACTCTTTATTTCAAACCTTGTTGATAAGCAGCTTATCATTAGTTTGATTCCTCATAACTTAACTATTTAGGATGACTGAAAAATTTGCTAAAGAATTGAAAAACACATTCTTATTCTTTGTTTTTTCTTTTATCTCTATTTTTTTTGTTTTGAATGTAATCCAGTTTTTTACTTTTATGGGTAAGCAGGTAGCTGTTTTAACTGAGGTGCCTCCTCAAATATCGTCCCCATCAACTCCTTTGGCTTTGCCATCTCTTTTATCAGAACAAAAGCAATTTCCCTCTGTCTCAAAAGAAAATAGTTTAGAAATCCAAAAACTAGGCCTTGAGATTCCTTTGGTTTTTGCCAAAAGCATCGAGATAAAGGATATGAAGCAGGATTTAAAAAGCGGAGCTGTGGTTTATCCGGGATCAAATCTCCCTGGCCAGGAAGGAAAATTAATTGTTCTTGGACATTCCTCACCACCGGGCTGGCCAAAGATAAGATATGATTGGGTTTTCAGCAAACTTGGAGAATTGGAAATAGGGGATAATGTTGTAATTAACTTTGCTGGTTTACAGTATGATTTTAAGGTAACTAAAAAGATTTTCTTGGAAAAGGGCCAGGTAATTCCAGAAAGCAATTCAGATGGTTCAAAAGAATTTTTATATCTTGTCACTTGTTGGCCGCCGGGAAAAGATTTTAAAAGATTGGTTGTTGAGGCGGAGTTGACAAGATAGGTGATATATGGTAAGGTTTAATATCTTTCGGTAGGACATTCAAATAGGACACACATTTAAAGATCGGGAAAAGCACGTTTTAAAAATGTGTTCTTCCGGTTCTTTATAATACCTGAAAGGAGGTGCTTCCCATGAACCGGAATGTTAGACTGGTCGGCCTGGGGCTGCTGACCTTGACTTTGTTGGGAGGTATCGTGGGCATGGCCTGGTATTTAATCCAGCCATCCACACCTCCCGTCCAGTCGGTGGATACCCCAACACCGACACCCACTTCGCCTCCGTTGGCTACGGGGACGAGCATTGATTTTGCGGCAACGGTCGTTGCTGCTTATCAACAAGGCATGGTAGCGGGCGCAGCTATGATTACCTGCGTTCCGCCTTGTCCGATGGCCACATGTCAGGCTTGCCCGACGTGCGAACCGTCGCCAACCCCGACGCTGACGTCGACACCGCGTCCGTGGTATCCATCGTTGACGCCGACGCCAACAGCGCCAGCGCCCGCGACACAGGTGTCACTGACCGCGACACCGATGCCAACAGCGATTCCTACGGCCACGCCGTTACCCACGGCAACACTGTTGCCGACATGGACGCCGGTGCCGCCGACGTTGGGGGTGACCCTCAGGCCAGTACCTGACTACGGGACGGCGCCGCTAAGCGTGGATCTTCAAGTCACGGTTGGCGGAACAGCAGCCGGACCGGCAACTTACCGGTTTGACTGCGCCGGTGACGGAGTCTGGGACCAGACCGTCACCGTGGACTCGAACCAGGCCAGCTGGCAGTGCACCTATGTTGTTGCTGGTCAATATTCCCCTCGAGTGGAAGTGACTCGGGAAGGACTGACCGTAGGCGGTAACGCCACGGTCATCGTTCAGTAAAAAAAGGGAGGATAGATGAAAACAAGGAGGTAATCATCTATTCTCTCCTCTCCAATAAGGATTTTGTCCTTATCGCAGAGGAGGGAATTATAAAAATAATTAATACAAAAAACTATGTCTAAAAAAACTTTAGTTGTCATTGCTCTTTTAGTTAGCCAACTAGCAATCTATTTTGGAGCGTCTGTGGTCCAGGCCGCGACTTTAAACGTTGATTTTTCCGCCAGCCCTTCTTCAGGGCCGGCGCCTTTAAACAACGTTAGTTTGACAGCCGTGGTTTCAGGCACCGCGACTGGTTTGATAAACTATAAGTTTGACTGCACTAATGACGGCACCTGGGACCTTGTTGTTAACAACAGCGTTTCAACTACTTATACTGCCAGCAATCTTTGCAATTATTCGTCTGCCGGAACTTATACTGCAAAAGTAAGGGTTGAAAGGGGCGTTCTTTCTTTTGAAGGAACAACGGCAATTTTTGTGACCTCCGGCCCTGATCTTTCCGTTGTTTTGTCAGCTAATCCCTCGTCCGGTCCGGTTCCTTTAAACGGCGTTGATCTGACCGCAGCAGTATCTGGTTCGGCTACCGGCAATATCACTTACAAGTTTGACTGCACTTCTGACGGCGGTTGGGAATCCACCATAACGACTGCTACTAATCCTTATACAGCAGTTGATTTATGCAATTATGCCACTCAGGGAAATTATACCGCCACGGTTCAGGTTCAGCGGGGAGGCTTGTCTTTTCAGGGGACAACCGCGATAGTTGTCCAGTTACCTTTGACTTTGGGATTAAGCATTACTGCTGCTCCGTCTTCGGGCCGGGCGCCCGTCAATGGCGTTGATTTGAGCGCTACTGTTTCCGGGACCACGACCGGAAATATTACCTACCGTTTTGACTGCACCAATGACGGCGTTTGGGATGCCACCCAAACTACCAGCCAGACAACTTATACCGCTATTGATCTTTGCAATTACACCTCGCCCGGGGTTTACGGAGTCAAAGTAAAAGCGGAAAGGAGCGGATCGGAAATTCAGGGCCTGATTAATATTGTTGTTGGCGATACCGCTACTTTGGCAGTTAATTTTTCCGCCACGCCTTATACTGGTTCGGCCCCGCTTTCCGGAGTTGATTTAATTGCCAGTGTTTCCGGAACGGCAACAGGGAATATTACTTACAAATTTGACTGCACTTCAGACGGCTCCTGGGATTTGACCCAGCTGACTTCCCAGACAAGCTATACCGCGGTTGATCTTTGCAGTTATTCTAGCCCAGGCACCTATACGTCAAAAGCGCGGATAGAAAGAGGCGGGATTACGGTTGAGGGAACAGCCTCGGTCTTGGTTTTTTAAAAACCTAAAACATAAACCACATGAAAAAAACAATAATTCTTTTAGCAATTTTTTTGGGCGGAGTTCTGCCTTTTGGGGTTCTGGCCGCCAGTCTAAACGTTGAGTTGTCAGCCGCTCCTTCTTCAGGGCCGGCGCCTTTGAACGGGGTTGATTTAACCGCGGTGGTTTCCGGTATGGCCACGGGAAATATTATTTACCGTTTTGATTGTTTGAACGATGGCGGCTGGGAAAAGATTGAAACAACTGCCAATACCACTTATACGGCAGTGGATCTTTGCAATTATCCTAATTCCGGCAGTTATTTAGCCAAGGTGTCAGTGGAAAGACAGGGGCTGGTGTTTGACGGCACGATTGCCATTCTCGTTCAAGGCAATCCTAATTTATCCGTGATTTTATCAGCTTCTCCTTCATCCGGTCTGGCGCCTTTAAACGGGGTTGATTTAATTGCCCAAGTTTCTGGTTCGGCTGCCGGCGATGTTACTTATAAGTTTGACTGCACTTCGGACAGTGTCTGGGATAGAATTACGACTACTTCCAGCACCACTTATACTGCAATAGATCTTTGTAATTATTCCAACCCCGGCACTTATACCGCTACGGTCCAGGCTGAAAGAGGAGGATTATCTTTTCAGGGGACAACCGGAATTGCCGCGCAGCAACAACAGCAAGCACAGACTCTTTATGCCAGCCTTGAAGCTATTCCAAATTCAGGAAATGCTCCTTTAAACGGCGTTGATTTAAGGGCAACAGCAACAGGAACTGCTACTGGCCTTATCACCTATAGGTTTGATTGCACTTCAGACGGTATTTGGGATCAGACCTTTGGTTCAATATCTGAGAATCCAAAAACAGCAATTGACGCTTGTAATTATCAGAATGTTGGCACTTATATTGCCAAGGTCAGGATAGAAAGAGGAACAGCTTCAGCTGCTGAGGCCACAGCTACTGTTGTGGTTGGTTTATCTGGAACTCAAGATTTGAGCGTTAATAAACTTGGCCGGAATTTGAGCGATAATACTGCTTATGGAGAAACTACTATTTCTGATCCCGGAGAAGTGATTGAATTTAATATTTTCATTACTGCCACTGGAAATAGTATTCTCAATGACATTATTGTGAAAGATACTCTGCCAGCCAATATGAGTTATTATGGCAGTTTTAAAGTAGACAATGTTTTGGTTGGAGGCGATATTTTAGCCGGTTTAAACATTGGCACTCTTAATCCGCAACAGACAAAAACAATAACCTTTCAGGCAGTTGTAGCTCAGGCAACAAACTTTGCTTTTGGTACTACTAACTTGATTAATACGGTTTTAGTCTATAACACTAGTATTTCCAGAACTGATACAGCTTCTGTTAATGTGGTCAGGACCCAAGTTTTAGGTGTGACTGATGTGCCGACCGGAGTTCTAGATTCAGCCAAAATTGCTATGATTGTTTCAATAACGGCTACAATCCTGTTGACATACTTCATGTTATTGAGATTTTATGTCAGCAAGAAAGCCTATACCCTTGGAGTTAATGAGGTTGTTTCTTCTGCTAAAGAAAAAATAACTAATTTATTACCCAAAGAGCCTTCTGAAAAAGCTGAACAAAGGCTGAATAAGATTATTGAAGAAATTAGAAATAGAGAAAAGAATACTTAAAGCCAAGCTTTAAGAATTTATTGGACATGCGATGTCCAACCGACAGATAGAAAGCAAAAGTCCCGCTAAAAGCGGGATTTTTGCTTTATTTTGGAAAACCGCCATATGTGTGTGCACATTACCACAAGCTCTTGACAAAATCTAAGATAGGGTGTATAATATAAGTATTCAAAATTGAATAAGCAGGATTTGTTTTTTAAAGAGAGGAATGGGGGAGATATCTAATGATTTTTCTTTCCCATTCCTCTCTTTGAAAACGCATGGGCCCGATGTGAGGGAACAGACTTTCGGCGAAAGCTGGAGTTGCGTCGAGGAACACCATATCCTTGACTCGGGGTTCGAATCCCCAAAGGGCTCACCAAAAATTACGGGCGCCGCAGAAAGAAAAACTTTTGCGGCGCCCGATAACATATTTGTAATGAGTTCTTTGAGAATATTTATTGGACATGCGATGTCCGATAATTTTTCAACAGAAAAAATATCTTGAGAGCGGCTCCGGCTCGTCCTTAGTCAATTACCGCAATTTTTCTCCTGCGGTGATGGTATTCCCCGGATAGCTGTTCAATAGAGAGCCATTTATCTGGCTGTTTTTTTATTTCAATTTTATTGCTTAAAATCGCTTTTTTATGTATAATATATGATGATTTACGATTTGATTATTATTGGCGGCGGGCCGGCAGGAATTACCGCTGGCATTTACGGGGCCAGAAAAGCTCTGAAAATTTTGTTACTCACCAAAGATTTTGTTGGTCAGATCGGTAAAGTTGGCTTAATAGAAAACTATCCGGGTTTTGTTGAGGTTAATGGCATGAGTTTAATGAAAAGTTTCAAAGATCATTTACAGAAATTCGACCTCGAAATTAAGGAGGGAGATGAGGTTCGTTCTCTCTCTAAGAAAGAAAACATTTTCACTATTGAAACTGTAAAAAAACAGCTTTTTCAGAGTAAAGCAGTTATTATTGCCACGGGCCGGAATCCCAGACCATTAAAAGTGCCTGGGGAAATAGAATTGAGAAACAAAGGAGTATCATATTGTTCTATTTGTGACGCCCCTCTTTTTAGGGGGCGGGACGTGGCTGTGATTGGCGGAGGAAACTCTGGTTTTGGAGCTGCTCTTGATTCGATTCCTTATGCAAACAAAATTTATATTCTTGAGATTTCTTCCAAGCCTTTAGCTGATGAAATTGAACAGGAAAAAGCCAACCGTTCCGAGAAAATAGAAGTAATTTTAAGAGCCAAAACCCTAGAAATCAAAGGAAAAGACAAAATTGAAATGCTTGTTTACCAGGATTTAGAATCTGGCCAAAAGAAAGAATTAGCGGTTCAGGGAGTTTTTATCCAAGTTGGCTATTTGCCAGCAGCAGATTTTTTAAAGGATTTGGTTGACTTGACTGAAATGGGAGAAGTTATTGTTGATCCCTTAACCGGAGCAACTAAAACTTTGGGCTTGTATGCAGCCGGAGACGTGACTGATGTAAAATACAAACAAATAGTTGTTGCGGCCGGGGAGGGGACTAAAGCGCTTTTGTCAGCTTATTCTTTTTTGCAAAACCAGTCATGAAATTAGTAATTAAATCAATTAAGGCTAGAAAGATCTTGGATTCCCGGGCCAAACCAACAGTTGAAGTTGAGCTAGTTACTATTAAAGAAAAGATTTTAGCTTCAATTCCGAGCGGAACTTCAATAGGAAAATATGAAGCTAAGAATTTACCAACCGATAAGGCGGTGGCAATTATTAACAAATTAGCAAAGAGTATTTTAAACAAAGATTTCAAGTCGCAATCAGATTTTGACAAATATTTAAGATTAAAATCTAAGTTTGCCAACGTTACTTTACCCCTATCAATTGCTTTTTGCCGGGCTTTTAAAACTTTGCCCAAGTCAAAGAAACTGCCTCAATTAATGGTTTTAGGATTTGAAGGCGGAGTTCATTCTGATTCCTCTTTAAAAATACAGGAA